>JAAZFP010000145.1 GCA_012511645.1 Microbacteriaceae bacterium | reverse complement strand
AGCATCGACCGTGCATTCCTGCGCCGAGAGGTGCTCTCTGACGCGCAGATTGCCTACGAGAAGCGCGAAGAAACCCTCGGTGAAGAGGCCATGCGTGAGCTTGAGCGTCGTGTGGTGCTCACCACGATTGATCGTCGCTGGCGCGACCACCTCTATGAGATGGAATACCTCAAAGAGGGCATCGGCCTGCGCGCCATGGCACAGCGTGACCCGCTCGTTGAGTACCAGCGTGAGGGTTTCACCCTGTTCCAGAACACCATGGGTCAGATCAAAGAAGAGTCGCTCGGCCTGCTCTACAACCTTGAAGTGCAGGTGCGCCCGGCCGCTGGCCCCGGCGACCATGTGCACCTTGAAGGTGGCGGGCTCGAGAACGCCGAGCAGCCAATCGACGAGTCGAAGCTCAGCTTCACGGCGCCCGACGAAGACGGCCACACCGCGGTGAGCGGAGCCGGCGCAGGTGCGAACCAGAAGCGCCCAGCAGGCCGTGCGAATGCTGCCGCTCGACAGATTGCTGCTCAGCCAGCAGCGCCGACAGAGCGTGGCGCCTTTGGTCAGCAAGTCCCTGCTGATGCGGCTGAGGCTGCCCAGCCCATGAACCGGGCCCAGCGCCGCAAGAAGAAGTAGTCACAAACCTTTCGGGTTCGCGCGGTTCGCCGCGAGAGCCGTACCGAGCACACGGATCACAGGTGCCACACGGCACGAATGGAGACACATGAACGACAAGCTCACCAAGAATGAGCGCCGGCAGCAGGCGCGCGAGAACGCACGCCTCGCACAAGAGGCAGAGAAGAAGCGCGAAAAGCGCAACCGGCTGATGCTGCAGGGCGGCATCGTGCTGGTTGTGCTCGCCGTGATCGGAATCGTCGCACTCGTGCTCACCCAGACCATGAAGCCCGCAGGCCCCGGCCCCGTCAACATGGTGTCGGGTGGCGTGACCTTCACGACCGACCTCGAGGTCGTCGAAACCCCCGCACTCGGCGAGGGCGAAGAGCGCGTCTCGCGCGACATCGACTTCGACGCGCTGCCCGTCGATGTGGCGATCTACGTCGACTACTCATGCCCAGGATGTGGCACATTTGAGCAGACCTACGGTGAGATGCTCGAACGCTACACGGGCAATGGTGACATCAACCTCACCGTGTACCCCGTGAACTTCCTCGACGCGAACTCGGGCACCAAGTACTCGACCCGCGCGGCCAACCTGGTCTCATGTGTCGTTGAGCAGCAGCCAGAATTCGCATTCGCGCTGCACAACGAACTGCTGAGCGCAAACGTGCAGCCCGGACAGAACCAGCCCAACTGGCACACCGATGAGCAGCTCATCGAAATCGCCGAGACCGTTGGTGTCGACCCGAACACTGAGCTGAAGCAGTGCATGAAAGACCAGCGCTTCGCCGGCTTCATCAGCGGCAACTGGAAGGCTGCCAGCGAAACGGGGCTGCTCGGCCTCGCCGACGGCGCCGTGCTCTATGCCAACCCCAGCACCGGCGAACTGCAGAACCCCGACGGGCCACAGCGCCTCGTCAGCACCCCGACCGTGATCATCAACGGTCAGCAGTGGAACAGCGCAACCGACGGTGACCTCGAAACCTACATTCTCAAGCTCATCGCTGAGAACGGCGGCGCAGACGAAGCCGCCGAAAGCGCAGAGGACGAAGCGGCAACGGAGTAGTCGCAAACCAGGTATCCTCTATGGGGTGACCTTCACGGTCACCCCACTCGCCTCCTTAGCTCATCTGGTAGAGCAGCGGCCTTGTAAACCGCAGGTGGCCGGTTCGAGTCCGGCAGGGGGCTCCACTACGTTTCGCCCGGGCCGGACTCTGAACCGGCCCCGGCGAAGCACAGCCTCACCGGCTCACCGCGCGCAACGCGATGCGTTGCTTTGAGCGCGGCGGGCAAGTCCGATAGGGGGCTCAAAGAAAATGACCCGCGAAAGCGGGTCATTTTCATGCCCACCCTCGAACTCGACCCACCGAGTTGCAGGCTCCTCGGCTTCCGGTTCGCAACGCGGTGCGTTGCGCTGAGCACCGAAAGCAAGTCCGGCAGGGGGCTCCACTACGTTTCGCCCGGGCCGGACTCTGAACCGGCCCCGGGGGTATCAGCCACACGAGTACAGTTGGTGCGTGACCACACACAGCCAACCACACCTTCCCGTCTGGGTTGCGCTTGTGGGCAGCGCTCTCGCGGGCACGCTCGTTTCGCTGCAATCGCGCATCAACGGTGGGCTAAGCGGTGAGCTTGGCAACGCCTACGTCACCGCGGCAGTGTCGTTCGGTTCGGGCCTCATTATTCTCTGCGTCGTGATTCTCGTGAGCCGTGGCGGTCGTCGCGGTCTTGTACGTTTGCGTGCCGAAGTTGCCGGTCATCGACTACCGCCCTGGGCGCTGCTCGGCGGCACCTTTGGTGCGCTGTTCGTTCTTTCGCAGGGTCTCATCGCCACTGTTACCGGGCTCGCACTCTTCACGGTGAGCATTGTTGCGGGTCAGGTGTTCGGTGGGCTGATCATGGATCGCATTGGGCTCGGCCCGGGAGGCAGGGTCATCCCGACACCCACCAGGCTGATTGGCACGGGGCTCGCCATTGTGGCGGTCGGACTCTCGGTGTTCGCGGGTGGCACCGACGGTCTGACCGGTAGCCCGGGTGGCGCGCTGGAGTGGCGTCACCTCGTGCTTATCGTGATCCCGGTGCTTGTTGGCGTTGGCATTTCGTTTCAGTCGGCGGTCAACGGCCTGGTGCGCGCCGCATCTCGCAGCACACTCACCTCAACATTCGTGAACTTCGTGGTCGGCACCGTGATCCTTGTGATCGCGGCCGTTATCTCAGTCGCTGCGCAGGGATGGCCCGAGGCCTGGCCGACCAACCCCGTCTATTACATCGGCGGGGCGGTCGGCACGATCTTCATCGCTGCCGCAGCGATGCTTGTGCGCACCGCCGGAGTGCTGCTGCTCAGCATGTCGAATGTCGCAGGTCAGCTCGTTGCGTCGACCGCGTTCGAGGCGGGCCTGCCGCTCGCTGGCGGGGTTACCGCGGGCATGCTCGCCGGTGTCGCGGTGGCACTCGTCGCCGTCATCGTTGCGGCCCTGCCCAGTCGGCGCTGAGCGCCGTAGCTCACTTGTTGAGCGTCAATTGTCTTTGTCGTTCACAGGCTCTTGATCTCCGGAAGATTCCGTCATCTGTGGATAACTGGAGGGATTTCGCGACAGCAAGGGCATTCTTGAGTCAAGGTTTGGGCTCACGCCCCAGCCCGTGCACCACCACTTCACTGGTCTGGTCAACTTGACCAAACCAACCTACAATCGAGGCATGGTGATTACCGTGAATGTACAAGAGGCGAAAACTCGGCTCTCAGAGTTGCTTCACCGCGCCGAAAGCGGTGAGACGATTGTGATCGCGCGCGCGGGCGTGCCGGTGGCAGAGCTCCGTGCCACCGCGCCGCGGAAGAGAAATCTTGACCGCCCACTTCTTCCGGGCTTGCCGCCGATCGATGACACCTGGCTTATGGCTCCGCTCTCCGAAGAAGAGCTCGCAGATTGGGAGCAGGGTCACCCCGGCGATCCTTTGTCTGAGCGAGACGCTGAATGAGCGGGTTGCTGCTGGACACTCATGTCATCGTCTGGCTTGCATCGTCATTTCACCGTGTTCCTGTGCGCGTGCGGAACAGTCTCGAAGCGGCTGATGACCTGTGGGTGTCTCCCGTCAGCTCATTTGAGATCGCACAGAAGGTGCGTCTTGGAAAGCTTCCCGGTGCTGAGGGGATCTTGGCGCGCTGGGATGAACTGCTCGACGAGTTGATGGCTACCGAGACGCCACTCACGCATCGTGAGATGGCGAAGGCGGGAAGCTTACTCTGGGAACATCGGGATCCGTTTGATCGGATGCTCGTAGCCACAGCCCAGCTGCAGGGCATGCAGATCGTCACGAAAGATGCCGCGATTCGATCATTCTCTGAGGTGAGCTGCGTGGATTGGGCGTAGCGAGCGGCATCGCGTCGGCAGTGTGTAACCTGAGAAGCGCCCACCGACACGCAATTTGGTGCGTGGCGATGGGCGCCTGAAGGTAAGGCCTGTGTGCTTCGCGGGAGCAGCAGCGAGCAGTCGCGAGGCAGACAGTAAGGGGCTAGTGCAGGCCGAGGTAGGTTTCGAGGGTCTGCGGGGTCGCGTGCAGGAGCGGCTCGTTGACGGCTTCGCCCGGGAACTCGCTCGCTTCGAAGAACCAGCGGTTCGATGCTGGCATGCCCCACAGTTGCGCGCGGCGCGGGTCGGTGATGTCCCACCGAATCGGCGGCACCTCGAGGTCGATGAACTGGTAATGGGTGTTGAACAGCTCGATGCGGTGCTGATCTGGATCGCGCAGGTAGAGGAACAGTGCGTTCGACAGCCCGTGGCGGCCCGGGCCGCGATCAATCTCATCACCCTTGCCGAGCGCGCCGGCGACGTCTGCCGCGTGCAGCAGCGAGGTGCCGTCGGGCACCGCAAACGCGAAGTGGTGCAGGCGTGGGCCGCGGCCGTTGGTGAACACGAGGTCGTGCGTGTTGCCCTTTACCTCGAGCCAGGTGCCCCACAGTTCGTCGTCGCCGTCGGCCGCCGTGTACTCAGCGATGCGCATGCCAAGGCCCGTCCAAAACTCGGTTGCGGTCTTCACGTCATAGGTCACGACCTGGTAGTGGTCGATGCGCTGAGGGGCGCCCGCGACGAACTCGTTGAAGT
>JAAZFP010000011.1 GCA_012511645.1 Microbacteriaceae bacterium | reverse complement strand
TCAACACCCGCCTCACTCAGCAGCACCGACATGCGTTCGAGCACGCTCAGGATGCTTCGCGACTGGTCACTCATCTCGGGCGGATTGCTGCTCGTCACAAGTCAACTATGACACATTCCGCGCAGCACATGATGCGGAAGCCACGGGTCACCGGTTGAGGATCGTGAATTGTGACGCCGCATGACAGCTATGCATAAGCTTTGGTGAAACATAAGATAACTTTGCGATAGAGTTTTCAACGGTCAATGTATGAGATGAAGGGACCCCGCCCACCATGGCACGCACCTACAGCAATATTACCGAGGCATTCGGCAACACCCCGCTGGTTCGACTCAACCGAGTTGCTGGCAACGGAGCCGAGGTCTACGCGAAGCTTGAGTTCTACAACCCCGCAGGCTCAGTGAAAGACCGCATCGGCATTGCGATCATCGACGCCGCAGAAGCATCGGGTGCGTTGAAGCCCGGCGGCACGATCGTTGAAGGCACCAGCGGCAACACCGGCATCGCACTCGCATTTGTTGGCGCAGCTCGCGGCTACCGCGTGATTCTCACGATGCCTGAGACCATGAGCATCGAGCGTCGCAAGCTGCTCAAGGCATACGGCGCGGAGATCGTGCTCACCGAGGGCCCCCTCGGCATGAAGGGCGCAGTGGCCAAGGCCGAAGAGATCGCCGCGAACACCCCCGGCGCTGTGCTCGCGCAGCAGTTCGCGAACCCCGCGAATCCCGCAATTCACCGTGGCACCACCGGTCCCGAGATTTGGAACGACACCGACGGCGCGATCGACATCTTTGTGGCAGGCATCGGCACCGGCGGCACCATCACCGGCGCTGGTGGGTTCCTGAAAGAGCAGAATCCCGACGTCAAGGTGATCGCAGTCGAGCCGATCGACTCGCCGCTGCTCACCGAGCGCACCGCTGGCCCCCACAAGATCCAGGGCCTCGGCGCGAACTTCGTGCCCGAGATTCTCGACCGCGACGTCTATGACGAGGTCATCGATGTGACGCTGGCTGACTCAATTGAGAAGGCACGCGCGCTCGGCACCGACGAGGGCATCCTTGCCGGCATCTCGGGCGGCGCCGCAGTGTGGGCCGCAACCCAGGTTGCCGAGCGCCCAGAGAACGCAGGCAAGAAGATCGTCGTGATCGTCCCCGACTTTGGTGAGCGCTACTTCTCGACCGTGCTCTACGAAGACCTCGACGTCTAAAGAGTTTCGGTACGCTCTTCAGCGTGAACATCTTCACCCGCATCCGCGAAGACGTCGCCGCGGCCAGGTCACATGACCCGGCCGCGCGCGGCGTTTTCGAGGTGTTTTTTGTGTACTCAGGCCTGCACGCCGTGTGGTGGCACCGTGTCTCGCATGTGCTGTGGCGGCGAGGCCTGAGGTTCCTTCCTCGTACGATCTCTCAGCTCACCCGCTTCATCACCGGCATCGAAATTCATCCCGGTGCTCACATCGGTCGACGCTTCTTTATCGATCACGGCATGGGCGTCGTCATCGGCGAAACCGCTGAGGTTGGCGACGATGTGCTGATCTATCACGGGGTTACCCTCGGTGGCACCGGGCACGACCACGGCAAACGGCACCCCACTGTTGGTGACCGCGTCGTCATTGGCGCTGGTGCAAAGCTGCTCGGCAACATCGAAATCGGCCACGACAGCGCCGTCGGGGCGAATGCCGTGGTGGTGCGATCCGCCCCGCCATGGACCACGCTGACTGGCATTCCTGCCGAGGGACGGCCTCGTCGGGGAGCACCCGTTGCCGAGACGCCGGACACCGCCGACTTCTACGTTATTTGAGCCGCTAGCGCAGCGTGCGTCCGTGGTGCCGCATCCATTTCGCGGTTCGCCAGCGCTCCCACAACACCATCGACAGGCCGATCACCAGAAACGGAATCTGTACGGCGAACGCCCATTTGAACGCGGGCAGCGTGTAGGTCTCGGGCGATCCCGCACCCAGCGCATCAAGCACCATGCCAATCAGCAGAATCACCAGCAACGACGACGTGAAGCCGGCGGTGTTCACGAGCCCGGTACCAAAGCCCGCAAAGCTGCGAGGCACATGCGAACGCGATACTTCGAAGGCGATCAT
>JAAZFP010000144.1 GCA_012511645.1 Microbacteriaceae bacterium | reverse complement strand
CTTCGAGTGAGCGCACGAGCACCTCCTCGCTGCCGAACCGCCATTCGACCTCGGCGTCGTGCTCGCTCGCGAAATCTTCGACGAAGTCGGCGAGAGGGCCGGTCGCCGTGTCGCCATCCGGTTCAATTAACTGGGCGTGCAGCGATGCGCCAGCGCGCAGCACGTTCCCTTCGATGCGTTCGAGCGCACCGTCGGGGTCTGCGGGAATGGTGATGCCGCACCCGGTCAGCCCCAGCCCGACCACAGCGATCGTAGCCGCCGCGAACGCAAGCAGTGAGGCGCGAGGGCGGCGGACAGTCCGCATATGTTCCCGAGACAGGCTGCCCCCGCGAGACATCCCGCGTTGCAGCACCAGTTGTTTCAGCACCATGGGCCGAATGTATTGCGGTTTCACACACCCGACCACGGCCTTGTTTCAGAGTCAACCATCAGCTATAAGCGGGCGCGACGAGCGCAGCGGAGACGCAGTTGGGCGCACCAGCTGTGCGCCACTCGCGATGATCCGCCGGTTAGCCGCGCTGAAACACGAGTAGTGCGTCAGCAACGAGGTCGTGCGGATGCTGATCCCAGACGATCTCGGTGGTGCCGACGTGAGTGAGGTGGCGGGCGAGCAACTGCCTGCAGTCGTCGACGAGGTGCGTCGTGTGCCCGAGATGGTGAATATCGGCGACGTTCCAGACGACATAGCCGCCGGGCTTCACGAGCCTCGCACACTGCGCCGCAACAAGTTCAAGTTCGTTCAGGTATCGCCGGTAGTCACCGCCGTCCAGCTCATATGCAGTCAGCGGGTCGGCACCGTGAAACCGCTCGGTCATGTAGGGCGGTGACGTGAGCACGAGATCCACGGGTTGCTCAATGAGGTCGGGCCGCTCACGTCGCAGCACCCGGATCAGCTCACGCGCATCGCCCTCGAACACGCTCACCTCGGGCTGATACTCGCGCACAAGCTCAACGCGCTCAGGCAGCAGCTCGACCCCGACGGCCCGCCGCCCCAGCGCAACCGCTCGAGCAAGTGTCGTTCCGAAGCCCGCAAAGGGGTCAAGCACCATGTCGCCGGGTGCACTGCACCGCTCGATCACATGATCGACCGTGCTCGCCACCATGTGCACGTCTTCATCGGCACCGACCGGCCGCTCATCAAGGAAGGTCGCGTGCAGTGCGGCAAGCTGATCATCGAGGGGCACACCGCACAGTGTAGATGAGCAGCACGAACGGCACTGGCTCGGGTCTTCAGGCGAAGGCTTCCCGCGCTACCGCTGTCCGTCGGCCCGTGCGATGTGCGGAAGACCTGCCCTACTCACCTGCCTGCGCGTCTGTATGCGCATCCCCGCCAGGCTGGGCAAGGTCCGGGTCCATCCAACCCAGCTCCCACACGTGACCATCCGGGTCTTTCACCGCGGCATCGACCATGCCCTCCATCGGCTGCTCGACGGGTCGGTAGATCGATCCGCCACCCTTGACCGCACGCTGTGCCATCTCTTCTACCTCTTCAGCCGAGCCGAGCATGAGTGCGTGCAGGCTGCCGATCTGCTGCGAGCGCAGATTTGGGGTGTCGCCATCACGCAGAAAACTCGAGTAGAACTCTTCGTGCAGCACCATCACAAAGAGGGTTTCTGAAATCTTCCAGCACGAGGCCTCTTCGTTCGAAAATACCGGATTCTTCTCAAACCCGAGTGCTCCATAAAACGAGTCCGCTGCGCTCAAGTCGCGTGTTGGCACGTTGATAAACATCATCGGTTGCATGGCTGCTCCTTCGCCACCGAACCGCGTCCTTGCGGTTCAGATAGGCGAAGAGTAAGCCCACTACCAGGAAGTAACAAGCATCTTGTGCTCCCGACCCGGAATCGAGGAGCCAGAGTGAATGTTGGCGCGGGTGGGAGCACGATGCTCCGCACCCGCACCTCAGGGGACGGGTATCCCCGAGTTGATGAAACGCAGGGCCTACGCCGAAACGAAGTACAGGCGCTTGTTCGCGAACTCGCCGATGCCGATCGGGCCCATCTCGCGACCGAAGCCCGAGCGCTTCACGCCGCCGAAGGGCAGCTCGGCAGCCTCGGCTGCGATCGTGTTCACGTGGGTCATCCCGACCTCGAGTCGTGAGGCGACGCGAGCCGCGCGCGCCTCGTCGGTCGAGAACACCGAACCGCCGAGCCCCAGATCGCAGTCGTTGGCAAGCTCCAGCGCCTCTTCGTCGCTCGAGACCCGGTAGACCGTCGCAACCGGCCCGAAGATCTCTTCGCGGTATGACGCTGATTCGCGCGGCACATCGACGAGCACCGTCGGTGAGTAGTAGGCGCCGGGACCGTCAGACAGCACCCCGCCGGCGAGCACGCGTGCGCCCTCAGAGACCGCTTTTTGCACCTGTGCGTGCACGGTCTCGGCGGCGCTGCGCGTCGAGAGGGGCGCATACTCGCTCTCACCAATGTTCAGCTGGTCGCCGGGCTTCAGCCCCTCGGCGAGCCGAGTGAGCTCGGCCACGAACTCGTCGTAGATGTCATCCATGACGATGAGGCGCTTGTTCGAGTTGCAGACCTGGCCACCGTTGTAGGTGCGGAAGTTCCACGCCTCGCGCGCAACCGCGGCTGCGTCATCGGCGTCGAGCACCACCATCGGGTCGATACCGCCGAGCTCCAGCACGCACTTCTTCAAGTGACGGCCGGCCTGCTCGCCGATGATCGCACCGGCCCGCTCTGAACCGGTGAGCGAGACGCCCTGCACGCGCGGGTCAGCGATGATCGAGGCGATCTGGTCGTGCGACGCGAAGACGTTCTGGTAGCCACCCACGGGCACGCCAGCATCTTCGAAGATCTGCTGCATGGTGAGCGCCGAGCGCGCGCAAATATCGGCGTGCTTCAGCAGAATGGTGTTGCCGAGCAGCAGGTTCGGTGCGGCGAAGCGGGCGACCTGGTAGTAGGGGAAGTTCCACGGCATCACGCCGAGCAGCACACCAACCGGGCGATGCTCGATCATGGCCTTGCCTGG
>JAAZFP010000143.1 GCA_012511645.1 Microbacteriaceae bacterium | reverse complement strand
CTCTTCACGAGCATCATGTTCTTGACGAACTTCGCGCACTTTTCTATGCAGGACGTTCAGCACCCAGCGAACACAAATTATTAGACTGAGTCTAATAATATAGGGTTGGGAAACGTGACTTCAGAACACCCCACTCCCCGCTCAGATTCTTCGCACACAGGCACCGTACGCGCAGGCTCGCCCCGCACCTGGCTCGCCGCGGCCGCAGCCGGTCTCGCGCTCACCCTCACGGTGCCCGCCTGCGCGACCAGTACCACCGGCGACGGCAACAGCAGCGACGGCGCCTCAGCCACGCCGCTCGTCTACGCGACGGGCGACGCCGAGCCCACCTGCCTCGACCCCCACGTCGGAGGCAACTACCCGCAGGCGCTGCTCGCCTCACAGGTGCTCGAGTCAATGGTCGGCCTCGACGACGAGGGCCAGATCGTGCCCTGGATCGCAACCGAGTGGCAGCTCAGCGATAATGGCCTCACCTGGGATTTCACGCTCGACCCCGACGCAACCTTCAGCGACGGCACACCCGTCGACGCAGAAGCGATCAAGGTGAACATTGAGCACCTGCAAGATCCAGAGACCGCTTCGTCAACCGGCTACCTGGCGGTGCAGCAGATCGCCGAGGTCGAGGTGGTTGATGAGACCCACGCGCGGTTCCACATGACCCGCCCCGACGCCGCCCTCCTTGAATCGTTGGCGCAGCCCTGGGTGGCGATCCAGGCACCCTCGGGCATCGAGCGCGGCCAAGATGCGAACTGCCTCACCCCGATCGGCTCGGGCCCGTTCGTGGTCACCGAGTGGGTGAAGCAGAACCACATCACCCTCGATCGCAATCCCGACTACCGCGACACGCTTTCGAGCGTGGGCGACACGCCGGCAGACGCAGTGCAGCAGGTGACCTGGCGGTTCATCCCCGACGCGACCGCCCGGTTTGCAGCACTCGTGAGCGGCGATGTCGACGTGATCGACAACCCGCTGCCCGAGCAGATCAGCCAGGCGCAGTCAGACGACACGCTTGAACACCTCGACGCACCCCGCCCGGGTGCGAGCAACCGCATCGAGCTGAACTCGAGCCAGATCCCGTTCGATGATCAGCTCGTGCGCGAGGCGTTCCTCGCGGCCACAAACATTGATCCTAGCATCGAAACCCTCTTCGAGGGCACCGCGGCCCGCTCGCACAGCGCTCTCTCAAGCGTTGAGCCATTCGCTCTCCAATCGCCCGAACGCTACGCATATGACTTGGATCTCGCGAACGACCTGCTCGATGAGGCCGGGTGGACCGAGCACGACGCGGACGGCATCCGAGTAAAGAACGGCGAACGGCTCACCGTGCGGTTCCCGGTGACGGGAGCCCAGTCGACGCAGGCAGAGCAGGCACTCTTCGAGCAGTTGCAGGCGAGCGTGCGCGAGGCAGGGTTTGATGTGCAGATCTCACTGCTCGACCTGTCGAGCTGGTATGCGGCACTCGGCGCCCACGAGTATGAGCTCGTGAGCGCGCCCTACACAAAGATCGGGCCCGACGTGCTGCGCATTCTCTTCCACAGCGACTCGACCGTGCCGGCACCCTCTGGCTACTTCGCGAACCACGCGATGATCGCCGACCCCTCACTCGACGCACTGCTCGAAACGGTCGCGACCGAGAGTGATGCGACGGTGCGGGCCGAGGCTGCACAGCAGGCGCAACAGATCATTGCCGACGCCGCGGTCATTTTGCCGGTGTACGACCAGCAGAACCACTTCTTGTACCGCGCCGAGCTCGAGGGTGTGCGCTCGCTGCCCACGGTGCAGACGCCGTGGCTCGCGAACGTGACCCGCAGCTAACGCCGAAGACATAAATCACAAGACACCATGCAGCTAGCTCGACGAGTACTCCCCCGCGTGGGCGGAGCACTCGTCGTGCTGCTCACGGTAGCAACCCTCGCGTTCGTCGCACTGCAGTTCATTCCTGGCGACCCCGCTGAGGCGGCGCTCGGCGGCCCCGGAAGCCAGGCAAGCGCCGCCGCGCTCGAGGCCGCCCGCGCCGAGTTCGGGCTCGACCGGCCAATCATCACGCAGTACTTCGACTTCTTGCTGCGACTCGTGCAGGGAGACTTGGGCACCTCATATGCGCAGCGCATCCCGGTCGCCGAGGTGCTCGCGCACGCGATCGGGCCCACCCTGGAGCTTGCTGCCGTGTCCCTCGTGCTCGCATGGGCGCTCGCCCTCGCCAGCGTGCTGCTGGCCAGCGGCACCTCCAGGCCCGCGCGTACCTTTGCGTCAGCGCTCGACCTGGTAGCCGCGGCGAGGCCAAACTACTGGCTCGCGAGCCTGCTCGTGCTGCTCTGTTCGAGCGCGTGGGCGATCTTGCCACCGGTGAGCACGGGCGGTTTCGAGGGGCTCATTTTGCCGGCGTTTTCGCTCGCGATTCCGACGGCGGGCTTCATTGCGCAGGTGTGTCGCGCCGGCATCGACGACGCCCGCGATGCCCCGTTCATTTCGGCGGCCACGGCCCGCGGCGAGACACCGCTCGGCCTCAAGCTGCGCCACGTCGTGCGCCACGGCATCGTGCCGGGCCTGCACATGACCGCGTGGACACTCGGATCACTCCTCGGCGGCACCGCCGTCATTGAGGTCATCTTCGCGAGACCTGGCCTCGGCCGCACCCTCGTGAACGCGGTGCTGGGCCGAGACATTCCGGTGGTGCTCGGCGTCGTGCTCTTCGCCGCGCTCGCCTATGTGGTGGTCACCCTCGTCACCGACCTCGTCGTGGCGCGGGTCGATCCCCGCACCGAGGCGCGGCTGCAGGAGGGGGTGCCGCGTGTCTAGCGTTGATTCTCCGACCCCCCGCAAGCACGCACCCCTGGTTCGAACGCCTCGCGGCCGAGCGCCCCGGTTCGGCGGGCTCAGCTTCGGGCTGGCCGGCTGGGTCTCGCTCGCCGCCGCGCTCGTGTGTGTCGCGTGCACGGTCGCGCCGGGTCTCATCGCCCCCTATGACCCGCTCGCCGTCGACCCTGCGGGAGCCTTCGCGCCACCGTCGCTCGCGCATCCCTTCGGCACCGACGACTCGGGCCGTGACGTGTTCAGCCGCGTAATCTATGGCGCACGGGATTCGCTCACGATCGGCGTGGTCGCGACCCTCGTGGGACTCATCCTCGGCCTCGGCATCGGCGCGCTCGCTGGTGGCAGCCGCAGCCGCGCCGCGGGGCCCGTACGATACCTCGCCGACCGACTCATCGAGGCGCTCTTCTCGTTCCCTGGCCTGCTGCTGGCGCTGCTCGTCATTGCCGTGCGCGGGCCTGGAGTGTTTTCGATTGTGCTCGCCGTGTCGCTGTCGGCAGCGCCGGGCGTTGCGCGAATGCT
>JAAZFP010000142.1 GCA_012511645.1 Microbacteriaceae bacterium | reverse complement strand
GCGTCGCCCGCCCACACGTACTCGGGGGTGTCGCCGACGACCGTCTCGGCGATCGTCAGGGAATCGTCGAGGGTGTCGGCCTGGTCGAGCACCCCGATCGTCGTGCCGCCGCGCACGGTGACGCGCCCGGCATCCGGCGTCTTGCGCCCCGCGAGCATCGCCATGAGGCTCGACTTGCCGTCGCCATTGCGGCCGACGATGCCGATGCGGTCACCCTCGGCGATGCCGAGCGTCACCGAGTCAAAGACGACCTTCGTAGGAACTTCGAGATGCAGGGCCTCGGCCCCGAGTAAATGCGCCATAGGTTCTCAAGACTACGGCACGCGCTTCGTTGCTGTCTGGGATGCCCCGACGCAGCGAAGCGCGAGGGCAACGCCACACTCGTGGTCGCTGCCCTCACAATAAATTATGCTGAGCAGCAGGCCCCGCCGCAGCAACCGCCGGCATCGTCCGCAGCCTCGGCGCTGTCACCGAGCAGGTTAATAATCTCGGCGCTTTCGGCCGCAGCCGCACCGGCGATGCTCGCTGCGGGGTTGAACTGTGCGTCAGTCTTGATGTCGCTCATGTGTGTGCTCCTTAGTCTTCTGAATCATTATCTCGCAGTGTCAGCACTTGGCCCAGCACATCAGCGAACACATCTGCCGACTGCGCGCCAGACACGCCATATTTACTTTCAAACAAGAAGAACGGCACCCCGTTGACGCCGAGCATGCGTGCCCGCGTGATGTCGGCCTCGACTGCCTCACCGTATTCTTCGCTCTCGAACGCGTCACGCACCTCGTCTGCGTCAAGGCCGACCTCTTCGCCGAGCTCAGCCAGCACCTCGACGTCTGAGACTTTCAGACCATCGGTGAAATACGCTTTGAATAGCCGCTCTTGCATCTCTGACTGCAGACCCTGCGACTTTGCGAGGTGCAAGACACGGTGCATACGACCGGTGTTGGTGTGCTGCAGTTTGTCCCAGTTCAGTTCGATGCCCTCAAGCGCCGCCATCTGCTTCATCTGACCCAGCATCTCGTCGACCTGCTCGCGCGACATACCCTTGAACTTCGACAGGAAGTCGACCTCACTGCCATCAAAGTTCTCAGGGGTGTCGGGGGCGAGCTCATAGCTGTGGTGCTCAACCTCTATTGCAATGTCGGGGTTGGATGCGGTGAACGCAGCGACACCCTTCTCAAATCGTTGCTTGCCGATGTAGCACCACGGGCAGGCGATGTCGCTCCAAATATCAACGTGAAGGGTGTCTGTCATGCCCGGTACAGCGTGAGAATGGGCAAAATTATTCCCACGAGATGCGTCGGTGTGCCAAAGTAGGTGAGACGTCATCGCTTGGGGGAATGCATGGGCGCACGTTCGCAATCACATTGGCCGCTCATTGGCCGCATCGCAGCCGCAATTGCCGCACTGCTGCTGGGCATCACGCTCTTCGGCATGAGCCTCTCTGTGCAGGCGATTGCCGTAATTACCGGAGCGGGCGTCGCAGTCGTTGGTGTGGCGCTGCTGTTCGGTTCCGCGCAGGGTCTGCACTCGTGGGTTGCGCGCGTCTCGGGCGCTGCTCTCGTCGCGTGTGGCGCCCTGATGGCCCTGTGGCCCGACTCGGGCGCGCCCTGGCTCGCGAAGGTGCTCGCGCTCGCGCTCATCTTTCACGGGGTACTGTCTGCCATCGCTGCTGTGCGGGGCGACCGGGATCACCGAGTGGCGAGCCTACTCACCGCCCTCGCGGGAATATGCCTCGGCCTGGTCGCCTTTTCGTGGCCGGTGCTCACCATCGCGCTCTTCAAACTCGGCGTGGGCGCCTGGCTCATGTTCACCGGCATTCGCATGCTCGTGACGGCGTGGCGTGACCATCGCGCTGCCCGCCACACCGCTCGAAACCAAAGCGGTTCAGGCACCGCTGACACTACGGTGCCAGCACCGGGCGAGAGCATCGACTCCCCCAGCACTCACCACCCGTCACTCTTCGCACGGTGGGCCCGCACCACCGCAGCAGCGCTCGCACTCATCCTCTCCGTCGGCGCGGCGTATGGCAGCGCCCAGCTGTTTGCCGGGAGTCCGCTGCCCCAACCAGACTCGTTCTACACCGCGCCTGATACGGTTCCCGGCGCACCCGGCCAACTCATTCGCACCGAACCACTAACCGTAGGGGTGCCGCCGGGCGCACAGGCCTGGAAGATGCTCTACACGACCACCCACCCCGACGGCAGCCCCGCGATTTCGAGCGGCACGATCCTCGCACCCGTGAACGCCAACGGCACCGAACTGCCGCTGCTGACCGTCTCGCACGGCACCACCGGCGTCATCGATGGCTGCGCCCCATCGCTCAGTGCGACGCCCTTCGCCGACGGCGCCGGCACCGCGATGGCTGAGATGGTCACCGCACACGGCTGGGTCGCTGTCACGTCTGACTACACCGGCATGGGCACCGAGGGCACCGCCGCCTACCTGGTAGGCGACGCCGAAGCCCGCAACGTGCTCGACGCGTCGCTCGCGGCCCGCCAGTTCGACGAACTCTCGCTTTCAAGCGACACGGTCGTGTGGGGTCACTCACAGGGCGGGCAGGGGTCACTCTGGACCGGCCAGATCGCAGCCGAGTATGCGCCCGAGCTCACCGTGCTTGGCATCGGAGCCTTCGCGCCCGCAGCCGACCTCTTTGGCCTCGCCAATGCCGATAAAAACACCGCACCGGGCAAAACGGTCTCCGTCTACATCGCCGAAACCTGGAACGAGCTGTTTCCCACACTCGAACTCCACCAGCACCTCACTCCGGGATCTGCCGGCCCCGCCGAGCGAATCTCGCAATTCTGCTTCAACGGCAGCGATGCGCTCTCGGCCATCATCATGGGCACCCAGGTGCCAAATCAGATCTTCCCCGACAGCCTGCTGGCTGGCCCGTTTGGCGACCAGCTGAAAGCCCAGACTCCAACCGGCCCATTCCCCGCGCCCGTGCTGGTCGCCCAGGGCCTCTCTGACCCGCTCGTGCTGCCACCGCTGCAGCAGCAGTGGGTCGATGACCGCTGCGACGCCGGCGAAGTCATTGACTATCGCACGTTTGAAGGGCTGAGCCACGTCAGTCTTGTCGCGGCAGACTCACCGCTCACCCCGCAGCTGGTCGAATGGACCCTCGACCGCTGGTCGGGAGCCGCTGCGCCCACCGCGTGCGCCTCGCAGACCTTCCCGAAGATGTAGCCTCAACCGCGGTCAAGCACGCACGCGCCCCGCACCGGCCCCCGCACCGCCACCGCGTCATAGCCGCCCCGCACCAGTGCACTCTGCAGCTCTGCTGCGGCGAGCGCGTGTGGCATCAAGAATGCGCAGCTTGGGCCCGAACCCGCGACGATGCCCGCGAGCGACTCGTGCGACTCACCAAATTCGAGCAACTCACCGAGTTCTGGGCGCAGCCGCAGCGCCGCGGCCTGCATATCATTCTGCAACGCGTCTGCGAGCGCATGGTGGTCGCCAGACCGCACCGCTTGCAGCGCGGCCGCGTCGACACTCACGGTGTCGTGCGCGAGCAGCGCAGCCGAATGGCGCCGCCGGTGCGCATCGAGTTCTGCGTAGACAATCGGTGTCGAAAGGCCGTGCTCGCTGAATACGATGACCCAGTGAAACTCGCCCTGCGAGAGCGCATGCGTGAGTTGATCACCGCGGCCAGTGCCGATCGCGGTGCCGCCCTCAAGCGCGAAGGGCACATCGGCGCCGAGCTCAGCTGCGAGCGGCAGCAAGCCCGTGCGCCCGAGACCGGTGCCCCACAGTTCATCGCAGGCGACGAGCGTTGCGGCGGCATCTGCCGACCCACCGCCCATGCCCCCCGCAATCGGCACGCGCTTCACGACGGTGAGTGCTGCGCCTTCTGTGATCCCCATCGTGTGTGCGAGCAGCTTGGCCGCACGGATCACCAGGTTGCTGTCATCCGTTGGCAGGAAGCTGCCGTCGATCGGGCCCGCAAATCGCACCGAGAACCCATCTGACGGGGTGGCCGTTACTTCTTCGAAGAGCGACACCGCCTGATAGAGCGAGGCAACCTCGTGATATCCGTCATTTTGCAGCGCTCCGATGCGCAGCACCAGATTCAGTTTGCCTGGTGCACGCGCCGTCACCGACCGCGCTGTCTCGCCCCCCGAGCCCGTGGCTTTGCCCATGAGTCAACGCTACTGCACCGTGGGCGGTCGCTCACACTCGGCAAGAATGCTGCCGAGTTACACCGAGCTGAGCGCGCGAGCAATGGCAAGAAACTGCTCGATGCTGAGCTGTTCGGCGCGCAGGGTCGGGTCGATGCACGCTGAGGCAATTACCTCGCTCGCCGCGTCTGCGGTCTGTGGCACACCGCGCACGCCCTGCAGCGACTGGCGCAGCATCTTGCGGCGTCCCGCGAAGGCTGCGTTCACAAGGTCGAACGTGGCCGCGCGCTCTTCTTCACTCCCGAGTGACGTCGCAGCCTTCTCGTAGGCCACCAAGACCGAGTCAACACCCGGTATCGGCCAGAAAATCTGCCTGCTCACGGTGCCCGCGATGTGCCAGCGCCCATACCAGGCGGCTTTCGCGCTCGGTGCACCGTATTCTTTTGATCCCGGGCCCGCCGCGATGCGGTAGCCCACCTCGGCCTGCACCATGACGAGCGCCGACCTCAGGCCCGGTAATAGTTCGAGCAGGTGCATCAAAATTGGCACCGACACGTTGTAGGGCAGGTTGGCCACGAGCACCTCTGGCGGCGGTCCTTCTGCGGTGAGGTGGTCAAGGCTGACGTCAAGGGCATCACTGCGGATCACACGAAAGCGCGCCGCCGCATCGGGCTGCATGGCGGCAATCGTGTGTGGCAGTTCTGCCGCCAGTCGGTGGTCGATCTCAACCGCGGTGACGTCGGCGCCGGTCTCGGTGATCCCCAGCGTAAGCGATCCCAGCCCCGGCCCCACTTCGAGCACGCGGTCGGTGTGTTGCACTCCGGCGAGGCGCACAATTTTGCGCACCGTGTTGCCGTCGATCACAAAGTTCTGACCGAGCTTCTTGGTCGGGGTGACATCGAGACGCTCGGCAAGTTCGCGCACTTCGGCCGGCCCCAACAGCGCCACCGCTAGGCCGCCTCTCCTGACATCGACCAGCTGCCATAGACCCGCTCGGTGTTCGAGACCAGGCGTTCGCACCACGCGTCGAGCGGCGCCTCAAGCACCTCGGCCATGCGTCGCACCGTGTGCGGCAGCAGGTAGGGAGAGTTCGGTCGGCCCCTGAACGGCTCGGGGGTCAGAAACGGCGCGTCGGTCTCGACCAGCACAAGCTCGGGTTTTGCGACCTGCAGCGCTTCGCGAAGTGCGTGAGCGCTCTTAAAGGTCGCGGTGCCAGCAAATGACATGTACCAGCCGTGCTCGTTGCAGATCTCGGCGAGTTCGGCGTCACCCGAAAAACAGTGAAAGACGGTGCGCTCGGGCGCACCGACCCGCTTGAGCGTGGTGACGACTGCCTCATGCGCGTCTCTGTCGTGAATTTGCAGCGCGAGCCCGTTGCCTTTGGCGATATCAATGTGAGCCTCGAACGACTCGATCTGCGCGTCGCGCCCGTCTTCACCAGTGCGAAAGAAATCGAGCCCGGTCTCGCCGATCGCCCGCACTCGAGGGTGCGCGGCAAGCCGAGAGATCTCAGAGAGGTGCGCACTCAGCAGGCCCTGCTCAAATAGCTTCGGCGCCTCATTCGGATGCAGCGCGACCGCGGCAAGCACCCTCGCGTCGTTCGCCGCAAGCTCGGCGCTCCACTTGGAAGTCTCAAGGTCGGTGCCAACCTGCACGACACCCGCGACCCCCACTTTTTCAGCGGCGGCCACCGCATCGAGCGGATCAAGCATGTCGATGCCGTCCTCAAACTCGAGGTGCGTGTGATTGTCATAGACGGGCATCGGCAGCGGCTCGGGCAACGGTGGCCTGCGCAGGTCGCGGTCTCCCGTGGCACGCTTGCGAATCGGCGCGTGCGCGGCAGTCTCCTCTTCGGCAGCGAGCTCGTGCTCGCTGCCGGTATCAGATGCGTGAGTCATCGTAGCCTCGCGCTCCTCCGCGGTCTCAACGCGCTGAAACAGCACCTCAAGGCTCTGCTGTGGCGTGCCCGCGGGCAGTCGGCCCCATCGACCCGCCTCACGCAGCGGCTGCGTGTCAAGCGCGCCGAGCGCGTCCTCGGCGCCCAGCGCAGCCCACAGCTTTGCGGTGGCGAGCGGAACCACGGGGTGCAGCAGCTCGGCGAGCACACGCAACCCCTCGGTCGCAGTGGCAAGCACGGTTGCGAGCCGGTCGGCCTGAGTCTCCTCTTTTGCGAGTGCCCACGGCTGCTGCTCTTGCACATAACCGTTCAGCGCATCAACCAGCTTCCACACGTCTGCGATCGCTTCGTGAATGGCAAACTTCTCAATGTGCGCGTCTGCAGCAGCGGTGACCGCGGCAGCCAGGTCAATGATCGCCTGATCTGCGGGCAACACCTCTCCCGCCTCGGGCATCGTGCCATCGAAGTACTTCGCATCCATGGCGAGCACGCGGCTTGCGAGGTTGCCAAAACCGTTGGCGAGTTCGGCGTGGTAGCGGGCGTGCAGGTCTTCCCAGCTAAATGAACCGTCGTGACCGAACGAGATCGCACGCATGAAGTAGTAGCGGAACGCGTCGCTGCCGAAGGTGTCGGTGATTTCGTTGGGTGCGATGCCCGTGAGCTTCGACTTCGACATTTTCTCGCCACCGACGAGCAACCAGCCGTGCGCGAACACATGGTTTGGTACCTCGAGACCCGCGGCCATCAGCATGGCCGGCCAGATGACCGCGTGAAAGCGCAGGATGTCTTTGCCGACAATGTGGTTTGCAGGCCATCGACGCGCAAACTCGTCGGGGGCTGAGCTGTAGCCGGTCGCGGTGATGTAGTTCAGCAGCGCATCGAACCACACATAGGTGACGTGCGAGCTGTCCCACGGAATGGGAATGCCCCAGTCAAACGAGGTGCGTGAAATCGAAAGATCCTCAAGCCCCTGCTGCACAAACGCGATGACCTCGTTGCGGGCGCTCGCGGGTTGCACGAAATCGGGGCGGTCGTTGTAGAGTGCCAGCAGGCGATCTTGGAACGCGCTCATCTTGAAGAAGTAGTTCTTCTCTTGCAGCAGTTCGAGCGGCTTCGAGTGGATCGCGCACACCTTCTCACCCTCGAACGCGCCCTCACCGTCTACGATTTCGCTCTTCGGCTTAAATTCCTCACATCCGACGCAGTAGAGCGCCTCAAACTCACCGGCGTACACATGCCCGTCGTCGTAGAGCTTCTGCAAGAACTTTGCGACGCCCTCAGCGTGGCGTGGCTCAGTCGTGCGAATGAAGTCGTCGTTGGAAATGTTGATGGTGTCGAGCAGCGGCTTCCACGCGGTCTCTACCAGACGGTCAGCCCACTCCTGCGGCTCGACCCCGTTTGCGGTGGCCGTGCGCAGAATCTTCTGACCGTGCTCATCGGTGCCCGTCAGAAAACAGGTATCGTCACCGGCCTGTCGGTGCCACCGCGCCAGCACATCAGAGGCCACCTCGGTGTAGGCGTGCCCGATGTGGGGTGCGTCGTTCACATAGAAGATGGG
>JAAZFP010000141.1 GCA_012511645.1 Microbacteriaceae bacterium | reverse complement strand
TCGAGCTGCACCATCGGGCGAAGCTCGGGCGGAATCACCGGCACCACGTCCAGCACCATCGCAGCGGGGCTTGCCCCGGTCTGCAGGAACGAGTTGACCACCTTCAGGCGCTTAATCGCGCGGATCTTCTTCTGACCCTTGCCCTCGCTGATCTGCAGGTGGAGCGATTCGCTCTCAGCCGCAAGATCGAACGCTTCAAGACGCTTCTTGATTGCTTCAGCGCCCATGTAGGCCTCGAAGTAGTCACCGAAACGGTCCTGCAGCTCTGCGAATGCGGCATCCTCAGGCTTGAGGTCGCCAACCTTCAGGTTGCGGAAGTCATCCCACACGCGGTGCAGCGCAGCGATGTCATCATCGAAGCCCTTGCGAATTGCGGTGAGCTCCTTTTCGGCCGAAGCCTCGGCGCGGCGACGCTGGTCGGCCTTTGCGCCCTCAGCCTCAAGCGCTGCGAGATCTTGCTCGGCCTGCTGCTGACGCTGAGCGATCGCAAGGTCACGCTGCTGCTCCAGGCTTGAGATCTCGAGGCGCAGTTCTGCCTCAAGCTCAGCCATGTCCTCGTGACGACCCTCGTCGTCAACATCAATCACCATGTAGGCGGCGAAGTAGATGACCTTCTCCAGGTCCTTCGGTGCCATGTCGAGCAGGTACCCGAGGCGTGAAGGCACACCCTTGAAGTACCAGATGTGCGTGACAGGTGCGGCGAGCTCAATGTGACCCATGCGCTCACGGCGCACGCTCGACTTGGTGACCTCGACGCCACAGCGCTCACACACGATGCCTTTGTAGCGAACGCGCTTGTACTTGCCACACGCGCACTCCCAGTCGCGGCTGGGGCCGAAAATCTGCTCGCCGAACAGCCCATCCTTTTCGGGCTTCAGCGTGCGGTAGTTGATGGTTTCGGGCTTCTTGACCTCGCCGTACGACCAGCTGCGAATATCGTCAGCGGTCGCGAGACGGATCTGAAGCTCGTTGAAACTTGTACCCTCGAGCAATGTTTCTCCTCGGTTGAAAAATTCTTTGTGTCTGTGCCTATGCGCGCATCATTGGTGAACGATGCGGCCGTGGGTTCAGATCTCGTCGATAGACGAGGTCTCGAAACGGGTAGAGAGGTTAATGCCGAGTTCTTCCGCGGTGCGGTGAGCTTCGTCATCGTTGTCACGCAGGTTCACGGCCTGGCCATCGGCGCCGAGCACCTCGACGTTCAGGCAGAGCGACTGCATCTCTTTCATCAGCACTCGGAACGACTCGGGCACGCCCGGCTCCGGAATGTTCTCGCCGCGCACAATGGCCTCGTAGACCTTCACACGACCCAGAATGTCGTCCGACTTGACCGTGAGCAGCTCCTGCAGCGCGTATGCCGCGCCATAGGCCTCGAGCGCCCACACCTCCATCTCACCGAAGCGCTGGCCACCGAACTGCGCTTTACCACCGAGCGGCTGCTGGGTGATCATCGAGTACGGGCCGGTCGAGCGAGCGTGAATCTTGTCATCAACCAAGTGGTGCAGCTTCAGAATGTACATGTAGCCAACCGATACCGGGTATGGGAACGGCTCACCCGAGCGACCATCGAACAGATTGGTCTTACCGGTCCAATCGATGAGGCGCTCGCCATCGCGAGTCGGCAGCGTCGAATCAAGCAGTCCCTTGATCTCGGCCTCACTCGCACCGTCGAACACGGGGGTTGCGACCTTCGTGTTCGGAGCAGCTTCGAGCGCTTCCTGCGAGAGCTTCGCAGCCCACTCAGGCTTCCCTTCGACCTTCCAGCCCTGCTTCGCGATCCAGCCGAGGTGCGTCTCGAGCACCTGACCGAAGTTCATTCGACCAGGAATACCGAGCGGGTTGAGAATGACGTCAACCGGAGTGCCGTCTGCGAGGAACGGCATGTCTTCGACGGGGAGGATCTTCGAGATGACGCCCTTGTTGCCGTGACGGCCAGCAAGCTTGTCACCCTCGGTGATCTTGCGCTTCTGAGCGATGTAGCCG
>JAAZFP010000140.1 GCA_012511645.1 Microbacteriaceae bacterium | reverse complement strand
TAGTAGAGGTCGATGTGATCGGTGTTCAAGCGGTCGAGCGATGCGGTGACTGCGGCACGCACATTCAACGGGGCAAGCCCCTGATACTCAGGGTGTGAGAACACCTTCGTGGCGATCACAACATCGTCTCGGGTGCCACGCGCGCTCATCCATTCACCGATGAGGCGTTCGCTCTCACCGCCGGAGTTGCCCGGCACCCAGTGCGAATAGCTGTCGGCAGAGTCGATGAAATTGCCGCCGCCCGCGACGAAAGCATCAAGCACTTCGAAGGTCGCGTCTCGGTCGGCGGTCCACCCGAACACGTTGCCGCCAAGCGCGAGGGGGGCGATGGAAATCGACGAGGAACCGATGGTGGTGCGAGTGATATCAGCCATGGCTCCAGTCTTTCAGGTTGTGTGCCCTGCTGCCAGACGCCAGGCTGCGAGCGTGACCGGGTCATCGGTGACGACAAAGTCAAGACCCTGGTCGACTGCCTCTTGCCATTCCTTCGATGAGTTCAAGGTGTAGGCGATCGCACCAATGCCCGCCGCACGCAGACGAGCGAGTGCGTGCGGGTGCTCGGCGATCAACTGTTGCCGCGCGCACACCGCTGACACTTGCAGCCCAATCGCATAGTCGACGGTTTCACCGTCGAGCTCCCTGGTCAGCAGAATCGTGGCGTACTCGGGTGCGAGCGCGCGGATCGCCTCGAGCGTTGGCCGTTCGAACGACGCAAGCACCACGCGGTGCACGAGATGGTGTGCACGCAGCAACTCGACCGCTTCGCCAACTCGCTCCGCCGGCCACTCACCTTTGAGTTCGATAAAGGCGCGTGTGGGGGCCGCATCAAGCACCGTGACGAATTCAGTGAGGGTCGGTACCCGTTCTCCGGCGTAGTCTGCCGAAAACCAGGCACCGGCATCAAGCGCGGCGAGCTGCTCATACGTGTGACCGGCGAGTGGTCCGCTGCCGTTTGTCGTGCGATCCACATCTGGGTCATGCATCAGCACTGCGACGCCGTCAGCCGTGAGCTGCACATCGGTTTCGACAAAATCAACGCCCTGGTCAATCGCAAGTTGAAACGCCGCCAGGGTGTTCTCGGGGGCGAGCGCCGCAGCGCCGCGATGCGAGACGATGCCGAGTGGAGCATCACGCTGCAGCGCGCCGTGGAGTTGCAGCGGGTGGGTCGCTGACGCAGCGTTGGGATCAAGCACTATGAGTACCACGAGCAGCGAAGTTAGGATCCAGGAGAGCACGCCGACGCGCAACACCGTGGGCCCCGCAAACTGCAGCATGTCCGACCCGTGTCGCTCCATCGCGAACCTCCTCGCCGCACGCCACCGTGCGGTGCCTCACAGCATAGCGAGATTCGTTACCCTTTTGTAACCTCTTTGTGGCCGGCTTGTGACTCTTCCGGCCAGAGGGCCCTCACCGCACCTGCATGCTACCCGCGACGAATCGCCGACAGCACGGTGAACGTGCGATCTCGCGCAACCTGGCGGGTCTCACCCACGACCTGTTCAATGAGGGGTCGATACCCTAGCGCCGAGTTGAACACGAGGCGCAGTTCACCGCCCCAAGCAAGTGAGTGTGCCGCGGCACGAATCAGCCGATGTGCCACACCCGTGTGCACGGTTGAGCCGGTGTGAAACGGGGGGTTCAGGAGGATCAAATCGGCCCAGCCCTCGGGAATTCCTTCGGTGCCGTCTGCCCGACGCACGCTCACTCGATTCGCAACACCCGCCGCTTCGGCCGTGAGCCTGGTCGCCCGCACCGCTGCGGTCGATTGGGCGGAGGCGAGCACCTCGGCGTCCGGGAATCTGAGCGCTGCGGAAACCGTGAGCACCCCGTTGCCGCACCCCAGGTCGATCACGC
>JAAZFP010000139.1 GCA_012511645.1 Microbacteriaceae bacterium | reverse complement strand
GGCGATCAGCGTCTTCGCGACGCTGCTCGGCACCGTGATCGGGCTCGTCATGGCGCTGATCAAAATGGCCCGCATTCCGGTGCTCAGCCAGGTCAGTGCCGTGATTGTGTCGTATCTGCGCGGCACGGCGATCCGCGAGATTCCCGAATATCAGGGGGTCGGCGGCGACTTCGATAGCGACCGGGTTGAACCGCACAGCCCCGGTCTGAGTGACAGGCTCTGGTATGGCGGAGGCTCACTCCGCTCAGCTGAGTGGGCTGGCAGCGCCGGCATGAACTGGCTCGTCAGCAATATCAGCTCGTATGAAAACGGTGAAGAAAACTTTGCCCGCGGTCAGCGCGCGCAGATCGACGCCTACCGCGCCGCGCACGCTGCAGCACACCCAGCTGCCGACCCTGCCGACGCCCGCGTCTCGGTCGCCCGCGTGTTTGTGCCCATCGACGGTGCGACCGCAGCTCAGCGCGAGAAGTACGCCGCCTATGTTGAGGCGCGCACCCCGCGCACGAAACAGGTGCACGGCGGGCGCATGCTCATCGCGCAGGATGTGAGCGGCACCAACGATGAGATCGTCGACTTTATTCAGAACGATGTCGCCTACCAGGCCGCCGATGACTACCTCTTCGAGTTGCCGTTTGAGTTTGAGCTCGCCGACTGGAAGCACATTCTCGATCAGCTCGCCGGTGAGATCGGCCCGCGGCTCGGATGGCAGCCGAAGTGAGCACTGTGACCGTGACCATCGAGCTCGCCTGCGAGGCTGACTTCGAGGAGGTCGATCGGGTCATTCGCGAGGCCTACGCGCACGACTACGGGCCGAGCACGCAGGGCACGGCGAGGCCCGACCCCATGCTGTTCGCCTCGGGTCGGGCCGAACAGTTCAACGTGTGGGTGGCGCGCGATGAGCACGGCATGATCGTGGGGTCGGTGACGACGCGCCGCGCTGGTGGGCCGAGTCTGCACGAGGATGCCCTGCCGCACGAACTCGACCTGCGGCTCGTGGGGGTCTCACCCTCGGCGCGACGCCGGGGCATCGCTGCGCAGCTGATGCGGCACGTCACCGAGCACGCGGGTGAGGTTGGATTCACCGGGGTGTTCTTCAAGACGGCCCCGCACATGACGCCCGCGCACCACCTTTACGACGCGCTCGGCTTCATTCGAGCCCATGACCGCGATGGACTGTGGATCGGTGGCGAGAAGCAGTTTGACCTCTTCTCCTATGTGATGCCGCTCGATGGCAGCCCCGCCTGAACCAGCCAGCATGCTCACAGGGCAGCGATCCTAGAATGGAGCGTGTGAGCGACAAACTGCTGCATTTGGTGCGCCATGGCGAGGTCTTTAACCCCGAAGGGGTGTTGTATGGCCGGTTGCCAGGCTTCGTGCTGTCATCTCGGGGCGAAGAGATGGCGCTCGCTGCAGCCCAAGAGCTTGCCGCGAGTGATCGCGCGGTCGCCCGCCTGATCGCCTCGCCGCTTGTGCGCGCGCAGCAGTCGGCCGAACCGATCTCTGCGGCCTTCAACCTCGAGATCGAGACCGATGAGCGCATCATCGAACCGACCAACGCCTTTGAGGGCACCGTTGGCAAGAGCGCATTCAAAAACCCGCGCTACTGGCATCGCTATGTGAACCCGTTTCGGCCGAGCTGGGGCGAGCCCTACCGCAGCATCGCCACCCGTGTGCGTGAGGCCATGGATGACGCGTGGGAAACGACCCGCGGCGGCGATATTGTGATGGTCAGCCACCAGGCGGTCATCTGGGCGGCGCACCGCGACGTGAACGGCAAACCGCTGTTTCACAACCCGGCGACCCGTCGCTGCGAGCTGTCGAGCATCACTACGTTTGAGCAGCGCAGCGGGCGCTGGTTTGAGGTCGACTACCGCACTCCCGCTGAGTCGCTGCTCGACGGCGCAATCGATGTGGGGGCCGTCTAATGGCACGCTCGCACTCGCGCAGCGTTCGCTTCGCGGCGTCGCTCGCAGCAGCGCTCGCCGCGGTCACCCTGGTCAGCTGCAGCACCGACACCCCGGGGCTCGCCGATCAGTGGCAAGAAACGGGCGATAAGGGCTACGTCGAAGGCGACGGATCAACGACCTCGTTTGCGCCAGGCGACCGCACCGAACCCATCGAGTTTTCGGGCGTCACCGAGTTCGGCGGCACGCTGGGTTCGGCAGACACCCTGGGTGAGGTGACCGTCGTGAACTTTTGGTACGCGGGCTGCGCACCGTGTCGGTTCGAGGCCCCGTGGCTCGTTGAGGTCTATGACGAGTTCGAGGGCAAAGGCGTGCAGTTCGTTGGCGTGAACACCCGCGACCAGGCCGCGCAGGCGCAGCAGTTTGCCGAGCAGTTCGGGGTGGAGTACCCATCGATCCTCGACGCCGAGGGCGGCCGTGAAACGCAGCGCGCGTTCGCCGGCCAGGTGCCGCTGAACGCGGTGCCGACCACGCTCGTGCTCGACACCGAGGGCCGCGTGGCACACCGCGTCGTCGGCATGCTGGCCGCGTCGTCGCAGCTGCGCGCACTCGTGCAAGAGACCCTGGCCGAAGGCTAGGGAATAGGCACAGCGTGGGCATCGAACAGACCGTTGCCGATGGGCAGCTGCTCGTCGCGTCGCTTATCGCACTCGCCGCCGGTCTCGTTTCGTTTTTGTCGCCCTGTGTGCTGCCGCTGATTCCCGGTTATCTCGCCTATGTGTCGGGCATCGCCGATGGCGGGCAGGCCGCCGCCGATCCCGCAGCCGCGAAGCGCGCCGAACGTCGCCGCATGGTGGTGGGTGCACTGCTGTTCGTGGCGGGCTTCACGGTCGTGTTTTTGCTGCTCAACATTCTCGTTGGCTCGGTCGGCCTGTGGCTGTGGGAGTGGCAAGACCTCATCATTCGCGTTATGGGCGCGGTCGTCATCGTGCTTGGCCTCGTGTTCATGGGGGCGTTCTCGAAGTTGCAGAACACCAGCCGACTGAAGCTCAAACCGCGGGTCGGTCTGCTGGGCGCGCCGCTGCTCGGGGTCGTCTTTGCGATCGGCTGGGCGCCATGCCTCGGGCCCACGCTCGGCGTGGTGCTGTCGCTCGCGATGCAGTCGGGGTCGACCGGTCGCGCCTCGGTGCTGGCCATCGCCTACTGCATCGGGCTTGGCATTCCCTTCATTCTTGCGGCGTTCGGGTTTAGCTGGATGACGCAGACCATGACATTCTTTAAGCGGCACATTCGCGCGGTGAACCTGATTGGGGGTGGGCTACTCATGCTGATTGGCCTGCTCATGGTCACCGGGGTGTGGAACCGTATGATGATTTCTTTGCAGGCGGTGATGGCGAACTTTGGCACGATCCTCTGATTCTTCACATGATGGCGGTGTTTCGCGGCACAGCAGTGCGTCGCGGTATAGCAGCGCTTCACGACGCAGCAGCGTCGCGGCCACCGGTCGCCCGGCCGACTACGACGACGGCTCGGGCCTGAGCGCGCCGCCGAGCGACGCGAGCTCCGGCGCCCCCGGCGGTGGCCGCTTTGGGTTGCGCGAATACCTGCGCTGGTTCTGGCGTCAGCTGACCAGCATGAAGGTGGCGCTCATGCTGCTGCTGCTGCTCGCGGTCGCGACGATCCCGGGATCCCTTGTGCCGCAGCGCGTGGCCGACCCCAACGGCGTGCTGCAGTATGAGCAGGATCACCCCGAGCTCTTCAAGATTCTGAACGCGTTTCCCATTCAGGCCTTCGACGTGTATTCGTCGGTGTGGTTCTCGGCGATCTACCTGCTGCTGTTCATCTCACTGATCGGGTGTGTGCTGCCGCGCATCATGCACCACTGGAAGGCGCTGCGCAGCGCGCCTCCTCGCACCCCGGCCAGACTGCAGCGCATGGTCGGTTTTGCCGAGCAGCGCATCTCGAACCCGAGTGCGACCGACGCCGAGCGGGCGGAGTTTGCCGAGCGGGCTATCACTGAGGCCGCGGCCCTGCTGAAGCAGCAGCACTACCGCACCGACGTGCAGCGCGTCACCCGGCGCGGGCAGGCCGAGGTGTCGGTCTCTGCCGAGCGCGGGTATCTGCGCGAAACGGGCAACCTGGTGTTTCACATCGCACTCGTCGGGGTGCTCATCAGCGTCGCGATCGGTGGCATGTTCAGTTTCAACGGTCAGCGCGTGCTCGTCGAGGGCGAGACCCTACTCAACCAGCTGATCGACTACGACTCAGCCACCTGGGGCACCTCGTTTAACCCCGCGACGCTCGAGCAGTTTGCCATGCGCCTTGACAGCTTTGAGGTCGACTACATCACCCCCGATGACGGCAACGTGGTCGCAATCGGTGAGGTCACCGAGTATCGCGCCAACGTCACACTCATCTCGCCCGATGGCAGTGAAACCGAAGACGTGATCCGCGTGAATCACCCGATGCGCGTGCACGGGTCGCCCGTCTATCTCATCGCCAACGGGTACGCGCCGACGATCACGGTGCGCAACGCCGAGGGCACGGTTGTCTATAGCGAATCGATGCCCTTCGTGCCACAAGATACCAACCTCACCTCGCTCGGCGTCATTAAGGTTCCGTTTGGCATCGAACATGACGGCGAGCAGACGCAGATTGGCCTTCGCGGGTTCTTCTACCCGAGCAAGATCGATCTCGATACGGGCGCCTACACGTCGAACTACCCCGACCTGACGAACCCCGTGCTCACCCTCGATGTGTTCGTCGGTGACCTCGGTATTGACGGCGGGATGCCGCAGTCGGTCTATGCGCTCGACACGAGCAACATGGAGCAGCTCACCGGCCGCGCAGTCCACGGGGAGTCGCTCGAACTCACCATTGGTGACACGCTCGAGCTGCCCGACGGCATGGGCACGATCACGCTCGAGGCCGCCCCGCGCTACGCCGCGTTCGACGTGATGCGCAACCCCGCCCAGATGTGGGTGCTGATCTCGGCGCTCGCGGCAACGGCCGGCCTGCTCGTGTCGCTGTTCATTCCGCGTCGCCGCATGTGGGTGAAGGCGACGGCGTCTGATGACGGTGTGGTGCTGCAGTACGCGGCGCTGGCCCGCGGCGATGACCCCACCCTCGAGCGCGCGGTCGAGCAGCTGCGCGACTCGCACCGCGAGCGGCTCTAACGAGGCAAGGCGGGCGGGGCAGGCGGGGCAGCGCCTGCTCCTTTGCGTCATACTTCGCGTCGCTCGCGGCCGAGGCCTTGTGTGAGAAGTACACAGGAATGAGCGAGAGCAGAATGATGATCGTCGCGACGACGTTCACCTGATTGGCTTCGTTCGGGCGACCCATCTGGTTCATAATCCACAGCGGCAGCGTCTCGACGCCCGGGGGAGCCGTGAAGATGGTCACCACGACCTCGTCAAAGCTGAGCGCGAAGGCGAGCAGACCGCCGGCAATGAACGCCGAGCGGAACTGCGGAAAGGTCACCATGCGCATGGTCTGACCGATGCCGGCACCGAGATCCATCGAGGCCTCTTCGAGGTTCGGGTTCATGCGGCGCAGGCGCGCGATGACGTTGTTGAACACCATGACCACACAGAATGTGGCGTGGGCAATGATCATGCCCGCGTAGCCGACCTTGATGCCGATGGGGTCGAGCACATGGTAAAAGGTGTTTGACAGTGCCACACCGGTGACGATGCCGGGCAGGGTGATCGGCAGGATGATGAGCAGGTTCACCACATCGCGGCCAAAAAACTTGAAGCGCTGCAGCGCAAAAGCGGCGAGCGTGCCGAGCAGCAGCGCGATGATGGTGGCACCCGAGGCGACCACGAGTGAGTTGATGACCGCCGCGTGCACGGCGGGATTCGTGAGCGCCTTCTCCCACCACTCGAGCGAGAAGTTGGCGACCGGCCAGCCCGCGACGCGGTTCGCATTGAACGAGTTCATCACGATCACGAGCAGTGGCACATAGGTGCTGAGAATGACGAGGGCGGCGATCACCGTCAGGGTGATCTTCGTGCCGCGGCCGAGTCGAAGCATGCTGGTCTCCTTTGGCCTAGATGTTTTCGAGCGCACCGGTGCGGCGCACGGCGAGCAGGTAGGCGAGCACGATGACAATCGGCACGACTGAGAACGCGGCGGCGACGGGCGGGTTGAGGTTGATGTTTTGCGCGATGATGGTGCCGATCATCTGGGTTGACCCGCCGACAAACTTCGCGGCGATGTAGTCGCCGAGGCTGAGCGAGAACGTGAAGATTGAGCCGGCGATGAGCGCGGGGGTGAGCAGCGGCAGCACGACCGTGCGAATGGTGCGCATGCCCTTGGCCCCGAGGTCGGCTGAGGCGTCGAAGAGGTTTGGCGGAATCTGCGCGACCGCGGTGTAGACCGGAATCGCCATGTAGGGGAACCACAGGTAGACGAGGGCAATGATCGTGACGGTGACACCGTAGCCGGGGCTGTGCACACCGAGCGGGCCGAAGAGCCAGTTGAAAAAGCCGCCGTCGCTGAAGACGATGCGCACCGAGAGAATTTTCACGAGGTAACCGGCCCAGAGCGGCACGGTGACGGCGACCGCGAGCAGGTTGCGCAACCAGGGCTTGGCGAGCTTCGCCATGAAGATGGCGAGCGGCACTGAAAAGACGGCGCAGATGACGGTGACCGCGGCGGCGATGCCGAGCGTGCGAAGGGCTGCGGCGAGATAGGCGGGCACGGTGAAAATGCTCGCGAAGTTGTCGAGGGTGAAGCCGGGCTTCACCTTTGAAGTGAAGGGGTCGGTGAGCCAGAACGCGGTGATGAGCATCATCGCGAGCGACAGAATGTAGACGCCAACGAGCCACACCATGGGCAGGGTCAGCAGCGACGCGAGGCGCCCCTTGGGGTGCCGGTGCAGGGCTGATGACAGCGGCTTTGGCTTGGTGGTGAACGAGAGCTGGGTGGCCACGGCGTTCCTCATCTGGTGTGATTGGCGGGTGAATTTTGGTGGTGGTGATCCTCGTCGAGCCAGGGCTGAAGGCCAAGACTCAGGGCGAGGATCACCACCGGTGGGGGTCTATCCCTTGACGGTCAACCAGGCGTCAGTCCACTGCTGGAAATTCGTGCAGGTGACGTCGGTGCGGCCGTCGATGCACTGCTCGATCGGGGTCGTCCAGAACCACACGTTCGAGAAGTACTCTTCGTCGGTCGCGTTGAACAGCTCGCAGTGTGCAGCTGCTTCGTCGCCGGTCTCGCAGAACGCGGCGTTGGCGGGAGCCATACCGAAGTTCATCGCGATCGCGCCGTTGACCTCGGGGGTCGAGGTGTAGTCCATCCATGCGTAGGCACAGTTGGGGTGTGCCGACTTCGATGAGAGCATCCACGCGTCTGACCAGCCGGTCGAGCCCTCAACCGGCAGGGTGCCCTGCAGTGCGGGGTTTTCGCTGAGCTTGCGCAGCACTTCCCACGAGGTGCCGACGACGACGTCGCCGCCGTTGAACGCGGTGATCTGCTTCACGGGGTCAGCCCAGTAGTCGCCGATGATGGCGTTCTGCTGCTTGAGCAGGTCGACTGCTGCTGCGAGCTGATCCTCGTCAAGCGCGTAGGGGTTGGTGATGCCCAGGT
>JAAZFP010000138.1 GCA_012511645.1 Microbacteriaceae bacterium | reverse complement strand
TCCTTCGATTCTCGTCGTCTGTCTGCGTCGTCGCTGCTTGCTCTAGGCCGCAGCGACGACGCAGACAGACGACGAGAATCGAAGGAAGAATGAACCCGAAGCCGTTCAAGCTGGGGCGCCCGGTGCAGGCGATCAACTGGAATCGTATCGAGGACGAAAAGGACCTGGAGGTCTGGAATCGTCTCGTCAACAACTTCTGGTTGCCCGAGAAGGTGCCGCTGTCGAATGACGTGCAGGCGTGGGAGAATTTCACGCCTGATGAGAAGACGCTCACCATGCGCGTGTTCACGGGCTTGACGCTGCTCGACACGATCCAGGGAACGGTTGGCGCGGTTTCGCTCATTCCCGATGCGGTGACTCCGCACGAAGAAGCGGTACTCACCAATATCACGTTCACGGAGTCGGTGCACGCGAAGAGCTACTCGTCGATCTTCTCGACCCTCGCGTCGACCACCGAGATCGATGAGGCCTTCCGTTGGTCGAACGAGAACCCCTACCTGCAAAAGAAGGCGCAGATCATCCTCGACTACTACGAGGGTGATGATCCGCTGAAGCGCAAGGTGGCCTCGACGCTGCTCGAGTCGTTCCTGTTCTACTCAGGCTTCTACCTGCCGATTTACTGGTCGAGCCGGGCGAAGCTAACCAACACGGCTGACCTCATTCGCCTCATCATTCGTGACGAGGCCGTGCACGGCTACTACATCGGTTACAAGTACCAGGTGGCGATCGCAAAAGAGAGCCCTGAGCGTCAGGAAGAGCTGAAGGACTACGTCTTCGCACTGCTCTACGACCTCTACGAGAATGAGGTGCTGTACACGCAGGATCTCTATGACCCGGTTGGTCTCACCGAAGACGTCAAGAAGTTCCTGCACTACAACGCGAACAAGGCGCTCATGAACCTCGGTTATGAGCCGATGTTCCCGAAAGAGATGACCGATGTGAACCCGGCCATCCTGTCGTCGCTCTCGCCAAACGCTGACGAGAACCACGACTTCTTCTCGGGCAGTGGCTCGTCGTACGTCATCGGCAAGGCCGAAGCCACCGAAGACGAGGACTGGGACTTCTAAGATTTCTTTCTAGAGGCTCCAGGTAAATACCTGTTCACGCCCCTGATCCGCGAGTTTTCGCAGATCAGGGGTGTTTTCGTGTCTCCCAGTCGAAAGACAGAGGAGAACAGAGATGAACAGGAATACCCACCCGAAGTGGCACGGGGATGGCACGCGCGCACCTTCCATGCGGAAGGAGGGCGAGGTAGCGACCGGAATTTGCGGTTGCTGCACCGTCCAAGCCGTGCCACTTCGTGCCACAAACGATCGAATCAACCCCCGGAGATCCGCAGAATCATGCGGATCTGGGAGAGGTGTGAGGTCGAGTGGCACGACGGTCCGCCAGCGTCCGTTCGAGTCCATGGGAGGGCATCATGAGCAACAGCAAACGCGAGAATTGGGGGAGCCTGCGCAAGCTCCCGTCTGGCCGATGGCAAGCTCGCTACCCGGGTCTCAACGAACGGGTCTGATGTCTATCAAGATGGCTCGGGTGCGCAGCCGAGAGGCTGATACTCGTACTGGCAATTCGAGATTCTCATCAAGAGGCGCTCCTGAGCTACTGGGTTGGCTGAGGTGCCAACCTGCGGGTAGCCGCCGCGAGCACAGACATGACCGGACTGTAGTAGGCCCATCGGCCGCGCTGCTGTCGAGTGACGAGTCCGGCCTCGACGAGTTGCTTCATGTGGTGTGAAACCGTAGGTTGCGAGAGTCCGACTGGTTCCGTGAGGTCACACACGCACATCTCGCCGCTGGCGCTGGCAGTAATGAGTGAGAGCAGCTTCACTCGTGTCGGGTCGCCGAGGGCCTTGAAAACTTTGGCCAAATGCTGGGCATCCACATCAGTCACGACATTGTGGTCAAACGTCGCGCAGCAACTTGACGACAAAACTGGAGGCGCAACGTCCTGCAAATTATTCATACCAGCATTCTGCCCGACATATTGACAGTTGTCGATGTGAGGCGATAGGTTTTTATATCGATGAATGTCAATGGATGGAGAAATGTAATGCACGAAGTCGTCGTGATTGGAGCAGGACCCCAGGGGCTCGCAGCTGCTGCCCATTTGCTGGAGCGCGGAGTTGAACCACTGGTGCTGGAAGCGGGCGATGGCCCGGCCGCAGCAGTATCGGAGTGGGCGCACGTGCGCTTGTTTTCGAAATGGTCTGAAGTGATCGACGGTGCGAGCAAACGTCTCCTTGAGACAACTGACTGGATCGAACCCGCTGAAGGCTGCCCGACGGGGGCACAGTGGATCTCTGAGTATCTCGCGCCCCTTGCCGAGACACTTGCGGAGCGGGGGCGTTACGGCGTTCGCGTGACAGGAGTCAGCACGAAGGGGCGGGACCGCTCGGTAGATGCAGGCCGGTCAGATCAACCGTTCACCATTCATATGGTGAATTCGGATGGTGGAGAAGAGCGAATTGAAGCTCGATCCGTAATTGATGCTTCGGGAACCTGGAATACACCAAGTCCAGCGGGTGCGGACGGTCTCCCCGCGTTGGGAGAGCAAGCTGTCGCGGCAGCAGGCATCCTCAGTTACCTGATTCCGACGCCAGAGGATGCCCGTGCGCTCTCGGGTAAACACGTCGTTGTCGTTGGTAATGGTGCGTCGGCGAAAACAGCCATTACACAGTTGGCTCGGATCGCCCGGCGCGATCCTTCTACCCAGATCACCTGGGTGCTGCGCCGCGGTGTAGTCGGTAATACGTTCGGCGGTGGCACTGCGGATGAGCTTCCAGAGCGTGGCGCACTTGGCCAGCTTGCAGAAAAGTACGTCGCTGACGGGCTCGCGGACCTTGTCACGGGATTCAGGGTTGTAGAAGTGAATCGTGACGGTGATCGTGCGATTTTGGTCGCGGAAGACGGTCGGTCGCTTGCCCCAGCAGACCAGATCATCGTGCTGACCGGGTTCCGCCCTGACCTGTCGATTTTGTCGGAAGTTCGATTGGAGATCGATCAGCGTCTTCAGGCACCCGCACGTGTGGCGACCGAGGTAGATCCCAATTTGCACTCATGTGGATCGATCCGTGCCACTGGTGCAGCGGATCTTGCCCACCCTGAAGAAGATCTCTACATTGTTGGCGCGAAGTCCTACGGGCGCGCCCCAACATTCTTGGCGCTGACGGGATTCGAACAGGTGCGCAGCGTCGCCGCGGCATTAACGGGCGACCTTGAAGCTGCACAGCGCGTTGATCTTGTGCTGCCGGATACGGGTGTGTGTGGTGGTGCTGGCTAGTTTGATGCTCCTGAGGAAACGTCGGGCGGTAGCTGCTGTGCAACCGCTCCTGCACCGGTTGAGCTTGTTACCTCACTCAACCGCTAATTCCCTTGGGGAGTGGCGTTTTCCGTTTCCAATCGTCTGAACTGTGCCGGGGCAGTGCTCATGTTACTGATCCCCACCCCGGCGCAGCGCTAACTAATCGAGTAGCGACG
>JAAZFP010000137.1 GCA_012511645.1 Microbacteriaceae bacterium | reverse complement strand
CCGTTGATCCGCTCCCCCTCCGTCAACGCGGAGACCGCTGGTACCTACGAGCCCACTGTCACGACCGCAATGATTCTCGAACCTTCTTGGTTGATGGTATTCGCTCGCCCGTGGTTCTCGCAGACGATGCCGAACACGACGCGAAAGATGACGAGCCGTCGAGGTTTCCAAGTGAGCTCACCTCAGTATCTGCCCACATTCGAGTTCGGCCACATGCGCTGCATTTGATCGCAGATTTTACGCCGCAGCTGGGCGACTTCGACGACGGGGGATGGGTGCGCGGCACCGTCGAACTCCGACACGCGCAGACCGCGGTGCGGCTCGTGCAGGCTGCCCCTGGTCTCGTCGTCGTTGATGGCCCCGACGCAGCCCGTGAGGCGGTGCGCCTCTGGGCTGAAGATGCGGCAGCAGCATACGACGAGTAACGAGCGTTCACCCAGAAGTACCTGGATAGAATGTGCGGGTGGCAGAGAAACGGCAGGGGCGCAAGAACGTCGAAGGGCGCATGAGCCTCGGCGCACACCTGATTGAGCTGCGCAACCGACTCCTCATCGCCGGTATTGCAATCGCCATAGCTCTCGTCGCCGGTTGGGTGCTCTCTGAGTGGGTCTGGGACGTGTTGCGTCAACCCATTGATGAACTGAACGAGAGCGGTCGTGACGCCCTCATCCAATACACCGATGTCACCAGTGGCTTCGACACGAAAGTGCAGATCTCCCTCTTCATCGCAATTCTGATTGCAAGCCCAGTCTGGCTCTATCAAATCTGGGCATTCATTGTTCCTGGTCTCACAAAGAAGGAAAAGTGGTACGCCATTGGTTTCCTTGGTGCCGCGATCCCGCTGTTCTTAGGAGGGGTCTACGCCGGGTGGAGCGTGCTGCCCAACATTGTGCGTCTCATGGCTATGTTTCAGCCAGACGAAGATGCGTTTAACATGACCGCGCGAGCGTACCTCGACTTCACGATCAAACTTCTGCTTGCTGTTGGCGTTGGCTTTGTCTTCCCGGTGCTCCTCGTGATCCTGAACTTCATTGGTGTGCTGCGTGGTGCCTCAATTTTGAAGAGCTGGCGCATGGCGATTCTGCTGATCATTCTCTTTGCTGGCATCGCAACCCCCGCAGCCGACCTGTTGAGCATGTTTCTGCTTGCCGCGCCAATCGTGCTGTTGTATTTCATCGCGGGTGGCATTGCCGTGTGGCACGACCACATTGCAGATAAACGAGCTGCACATCAGTTGGCCGAGTATGGCATTGAATTGACCGAAGAAGACAACGAGGCGGCCTCGATCAAGCTGCCTTCCTTTGGCAAGCGTTCGCGGTCTCGCGACACCCCGCCCGAAGCCGACACTCATGAAGAGCCAACGTGACCGAACAGACTGCTCAAGACACCTCCTATCCGGTGCTCGAAGCGTTTCGCAGACGGTTAGATTTTCCGCTTGACCAGTTTCAGGTCACTGCGTGTGAGCGGCTCGAAGACGGTCGCAGTGTGCTGGTCGCAGCGCCGACGGGGTCTGGGAAAACCACTGTGGCCGAGTTCGCCGTGTTTCTTGCTCGCAGGGAGCACAACGCGAGAATTTTCTACACGGCGCCCATTAAGGCGCTCTCAAACCAAAAGTTTCGCGAACTCTGCAGCGAGTATGGTGACGATGAGGTGGGCCTACTCACCGGAGATGTCAATATCCGGGGTGATGCTCCCATCGTGGTCATGACCACAGAAGTGCTGCGCAACATGATCTATGCCGAGAGTGCAGCGCTCACCGATCTCGCGTTTGTCGTGCTCGATGAAGTGCATTATCTCGGGGACCGGTGGCGCGGGGCGGTATGGGAAGAAATCATTCTGCACCTGCCGACGACGGTCCGCCTTGTTTCGTTGTCAGCCACAGTCTCCAACGCAGAAGAATTTGGCGATTGGATGCACGCGGTTCGCGGCGATACCGATGTGGTGCTGAGCGAGCACCGACCTGTTCCGCTCTATCAGCACGTGTTGACGCGAAAAGCACTGTTTCCGCTCTATGCAAGTGACGATGGGGAACTCGCCCTGCGGGGTCGGGTGAATCCCGAGCTCCGCAAGCTTGCACAGCAGTCAAAGAGCCACGAGGGTAGCGGGCGGCAACGAGAGAGTCGCGCCCACAACGGCGATCGCTACCGCTCGCATCGAAATCGAAGTCGAGGTGCCGCTCCAGTGCGGCGGCAATCGAGAATCCGACGTTCTGACATGGCGCGGGCACTCGACGAAATGGGCCTCCTGCCTGGCATTGTGTTTATCTTCAGCAGAAATGGGTGCGACCAGGCTGTTGCGCAGTGCCTGCATGACGGTGTGCGCTTGACGAGTCGTGAGGAACGCGATGAAATTCGGCGCGTCATCCATCAGGCCGTGGATGGGCTCAGCGACGACGAGCGTGCCGTACTGGGTGTGAGCACATGGATATCTGGCCTTGAGCGCGGTATCGCTGCCCACCACGCGGGGCTGCTGCCTCAGTTCAAGTCTGCGGTTGAGACGCTGTTTCAACGAAAACTGGTGAAGCTGGTGTTTGCCACCGAGACGCTCGCTCTCGGCATCAACATGCCCGCCCGGTCGGTCACCATCGAGAATCTCGAAAAGTTCAACGGTGAGCAGAGGCTGCCGTTAACATCGGGGGAGTACACACAGCTCACGGGTCGGGCCGGGAGGCGAGGCATCGATCACGAGGGTCACGCAGTCGTGGTCTGGGATCAGAACCTCGACATCGAGACGCTTGCCCACCTGGCCTCGGCACGGTCATTTCCGGTGCGATCCCGGTTTGTACCGACTCCAAACATGGCTGTCAATCTCTTGCAGCGCATGACACCCGCTGATGCGCGCGACATTCTTGAACTGAGTTTCGCGCAGTTCCAAGCCGATCGAGCAGTGGTAGATCAGGCGCGGGAGCTTCGCAACGAACAGGAGTCCCTGGCCGGATATGAGCGGGCGGCACGACGCGCTTCCGGTTCCGAGAAGAAGCGATGGGAAGATCGCGCCCGAAAGCTGCGCAAACAGATCGAGCGAGGGCGCCGTCGTGTGGAGGCTCGCAGCGGTAGCATCGCCCGAACGTTTGATCGCGTTGTCGCAGCATTGACCGAGCTTGACTACCTTGACAACGAGAAGGTCACAGAGTGGGGCCTGGTGCTCGCGAGAATTTACGGCGAGCGCGACCTTCTTGTCGCTGAGTGCCTGCGACATGACGTGTGGCGCGGCATCGATGCTCCCGGATTCGCCGCACTGTGCTGTGCCCTCACCTATGAACCGCGGAGAGACGGCGAAGCTGAGGGTCGGTGGCCCGGAGGCACGTTCCGCCCTGCCTTCGAACACACGCTTGATCTCTGGGAGCACCTCACCGCTCTCGACGAGCGCCAGTATCTGGCAGGAGCTGACGCGCCTCATGCTGGTCTCGCCTCTGCGATGCAGGGGTGGGCACAGGGGTGGAGTCTCACCCGCACCCTCGAAGAAGCAGACATCGGGGCCGGAGATTTTGTTCGGTGGGCGAAGCAGACGATCGATCTGCTTGACCAGATCGCTCAAGCAGCCGAGCACGCGGAAATCGACGTTGATCGTCTTGGCGCGATTGCTCAGCTCGCTCGAGAAGCGAAGCGTCGTATTCGACGCGGAATTGTCGAAACCTCGAGCAGCGCATGAGTGGGCCGCGTCGACTACCGAGTTGGCTGGCTCTGGTGTTCGCGGCAGCCGGAGGGTTTGCACTCGATCTCGCGTCGCCGTCGGTTGCCTGGTGGCCAGCCGGAATGATCGGTGCACTGCTGATCCTGGCTTCGGTGTGGCATCAGCGTGCAATGCTGGGGTGTGTCGCAGGTGCGGTCGCTGGTGCAGCATTTTGGTTGCCACACATCTCGTGGCTCACGCTGTATCTTGGCCCGATCCCGTGGCTCGCGCTGAGCACCGTCATGATCGCATGGTTCGCGCTCTTCGGGTTGCTTGCGGCCATCACCACTCGTGCGCTCAACGCTCTGCGGTGGCCCCTGTGGGCGCGCATCCTGGCGCAAGCCTTCGCAGTTGCTGGACTCTGGGTCTTGCGCGAACAGCTGCAAAGCACCTGGCCCTACGGTGGTTTCGCGTGGGGCCGTCTGGCGCATACTGTGGCAGAGAGTCCTCTCGTGAGTGTGGTCTCTTGGATTGGGTTCGCGGGACTCACCGGTGCAATGGCTCTGGCCTGCGCTCTGATTATTGCGGTGGCTTTCGGCCGCGGGAGATCGCTCCCGGCAGTTGCGTTGGTTTCGCTGCTGACCGTCTCGGCCGTGAGCTGCGGGCTGCTCGTTACTCCCGCTCCGCTCGAATCGCTCGGTAGTGTCCGGGTGGCCGCGGTGCAGGGCAACTCAAAGTCAGGTATTTTTGACGATCGTGAAAATGGGGACGTCTTTCAAGATCACCTTGACACGACCCGAACACTGATCGAGCAACTCGAGGCATCGGATCAGACCGTCGATGTGATCGTCTGGCCGGAAAATAGCGCGGAGTTTCAAATCACCGAACTGCACGAGCGTCTCCGGGCGCTGCGTGCGCTCTCGCGCCGCGCTGACGCGCCGATTGTCGTTGGGGCGATCCTGAGAGATGAGGGCGAGGTCTACACCAATAGCTCCCTCGTGATCTCGGCGAGCAGCTCAATCGATGAGCGTTACGATAAGCGTCGCCCGGTGCCATTCGCTGAGTACATGCCAAATCGTGATTTCTTTCACGCACTCGTTCCTGATCTCGTTGACTTGGTGCAACTCGATTATGCCTTCGGACAACGCTCTGCGGTGCTCACCGTGCCAACGCGTAACGGCGATGTGCTGGCGTGCATCGCAATCTGTTCTGACGTCATTTTCGATGAGCACGTGGTTGCGATGAGTGCCGACGGGGCAGAGGTGATGTTCGCTCAAACCAATAACGCTGACTTTGGTGAGACCGACGAGAGCGCCCAACAGTTGCAGATCGCGCGGTTGCGTGCTGTCGAAACAGGGCGCGCGCTGGTGAATATTTCTACGGTCGGAACAAGCGCGATTGTGGCGCCCGACGGTTCTGATCTTGACGCACTGACCCCATTTACCGCGGATGCAATGGTGGCGGAGGTGCCTCTCGTGACCGGTAATACACCCGCCATGACCTATGGGGCGGGAATTGCTGCGCTCTGGATGGTCATCGGCATCACCGGTGTGCTGCTGGCTGGTGCGATTCGACTCGCGAAACGCACACGCGGCTAGCGCTTCGCGGCCCCTCGACGTGCGCGAAGGAGCTGCAACCGCTCCTCAAGGAGCTCCTCAAGCTCTTCCCGACTGCGCCGCTCCAGCAGCATGTCCCAGTGCGTTCGCTGCTGCTGCTCTTTTTCCTCGAACTCCACTCGTGCGGCACGGCCAGCGTCATCATCGAGAAAACCGAGTTCACCGCTTCTCGGATCAAACCACTCAGGGGGAGCCTCGGCTTCCGCTTCAAACATCACGGTAAACCGTGTGCCACGATCGGTGAGGTACTCCACCCGCTTTCGAGGAGCAAACTCGATGCCATGCTCGCCCTGCAGGCTCGTCGCACCAATTCGTGCTCCGCGAAGTGTCCGTTCTGCCATGAGAACCTCCTCGTTCCCGCTGAATGGGGAAGCAGACGCCAGATTTGATGTCGCTCCACTTGCAGGGTAGCGCGATGCGAGCCCAAGCGGGGCGATTTGTGCTCGGATTGTCATATTGAGTCACTACGCTGGAACGTATCACGGCACAGATCATGACCGAAGGAGCCCATCTTGACCTTCCCACTCGAACCAGCCAGCCTCACTGGAAAGCGCGCCCTCATCACGGGGTCATCTCGTGGCATCGGCGCAGATACGGTGAGTTACCTCGCTGCAGCCGGCGCAGATGTGGTCGTGAACTTTCGCAATAAGGCCCCTCGTGCTGAAAAGCTTGCGCAGCAGCTGCGCGAGCACGGCGGGCGCGTATTGGTGCAGGGCGCAGACCTCACCGATGACGCCTCGCTTCAGGCGATGTTTTCTGCCGTGCAGCAGGAGTTTGGCGGGCTCGACATCCTGGTGCTGAACGCATCCGGCGGCATGGAGAGCGGCATGGGCGAGGATTATGCGCTGCGTCTCAATCGAGATGCTCAACTCGCAGTGCTTGACGCGGCGTTGCCGCTGCTCGGCGAGGGATCGCGCGGGGTGTTCGTGACGAGCCATCAGGCGCACTTCATTCACACCACGCCGACAATGCCTGAGTACGAACCGGTTGCGCGGTCGAAGCGAGCGGGTGAGGACGCGCTTCGCGAGCGCATTGATGAACTCACAGAACGAGGCATCGACTTCGTCGTGGTTTCTGGTGACATGATCGAGGGAACGGTCACGGCCACCCTGCTCGAACGTGCGAACCCAGGTGCGATTGCAGAGCGCCGTGAGAGTGCGGGCAAGCTCTACAACGTGTCAGAGTTCGCAGCTGAGCTCGCACGCGCGGTGGTGGAGCCGGTGCCGGATGATCGCACCCGGCTCATCGGTGTTGTCTCTTCGTTCCGTGCGGAATGGCGACAACGATGCACGTCGTGATGTGCTGACCCTTCGAGGTGCCCGTTTCACGGCGCTGAACCCGGAGGTGTTCGGTAGGCTCCGCCGAGATATGCAACGAGCTGATTATGACCGGACCCACATTGATGCGTTGATTGGGGCAGAAGAACACTCGGCCTGTGCGCGAGGCGTCTTTGGGCCAGCTCGCACACACCTTGAGGCTCACCCACCATCGCCACTTCGCACGCTCTGCGAGCTCTTCATCCTCGGCGCCTCGGTGAGTGTCGAATCACTTGCCGACGCTTTTCCTGAGCTCACCGTTGAAGACGCCTTCGCGATGGGTCTGCTCGTCGATGACGGACACGACAGGGCCCGTGCTGCACTTTCGCTCGCTGCGGTCGAACTCCCTGATCCAGATGGCCTCAGCCCGGCGGCGCAGCGCACCTGGTGGTTTGTGTCAGACCTGGACGACTCAATTCGGAGAGGACCGGCAGAGCCTGATCATGTGATGGGCGTAGGCGCCGCGACCCGATCGCTGCTCGCTCAAATACCACGCCCGCACGCACTCTCCGCTGGCTCTGTGTCAGCGCTCGATCTCGGCACCGGGTGCGGTGTGCTCGGACTGTGGCTTTTGGCGGCAGGAGCAGCTGAGGTGATTGCGACTGACGTTTCTCTACGGGCGCTTGAGTTTGCGTGGGCAAATGCGCACCTCAATGGTGTGCGCGCGGTCAGGCCAGGGGAGTCCACCTCGGGGGCTTCCCCCTCATTGCAGTTGAAACTGGGAAGTCTCTTTGATCCGGTGCGGGAGCAGCGCTTCGATCTCATCGTGACGAACCCACCGTTCGTCATTACCCCGCGAGCTTCAGCCGCGGTTCCGGCGTATGACTACCGTGACGGTGGTCAGGTGGGTGATGCGCTCGCTGAGTCAGTGGTTCGAGCTGCACCAGCGCATCTGGTGCCCGGTGGCCTGCTCGTCATGCTTGCGAACTGGGAATACCAGTGGGGTGAGAGCGGGCACGATCGAGTCGCGTCCTGGATCGAGGACGCGTCGACCACTGCTGCGGCACCGCTCGGTGCCTGGGTCATTGAGCGCGATCGAGTGTCACCGCTGCAGTACAGCGAAACCTGGGTGCGTGACGGAGGGGCGAGGCCCGGCACTGAGGCATACGATGAACTGCTCGGAGCCTGGCTCGAGGATTTCTCCGTGCGCAAGGTGACATCGATTGGGCTCGGTCTGATTCGCTTGATTCGCAGCGACACAGAAGCACCCGCAGGTACCACGCGCGTGGAGCAGGCATCTGGCACCCTCGCGCTTTCCGTCGGCGATGTGTTTCTCGACGTACACCGACGTTCGATCCACACGGATCAGCTCCCAAACGAACAGATTCTCGCGACACATTGGCTCCGCGAGAACGGCGTCTCAGAGTTTCGTGAACACACACCCGGCGTTGACGCGCCACGGGCGATCACGCTCACGGCCACGCAACCCGTCGCACGAACCATTGAGGTTGATCCGGTGCTCGCAGCTGCGGTTGGCGCCTGTGACGGTGACCTGAGCATGGGACAGATTGCTGGAGCTTTGGTGACACTCCTTGACGTGGACCTCGGGGAGTGCGAGGAAGCGCTGTGTGATGGGGTCAGGGAACTGGTCTGGTGCGGCGTACTCGCGGCTGCTGACGAGTAGACTGGCGGGGATATGCTTCGCACGATTGATCTCCGCGGCCAACGGTTTACGCCGGCTCAACTTCTTCGCACGGTGCCGCGAGCGGCAACCGGCACGTCAGCCGCGCTCGAGCGGGTGCAACCGCTCGTTGACGCGGTGCGTGACCACGGTGAGACTGCGCTGCGAGAGCAAGCGCTGGCGTTTGACTCGGTTGAGGGCCACACCCTGCGGGTCGACCCCGCAGACATCGTTGCTTCGCTTGAGCGGTGCCCAACCGAGGTGCGTGAGGCGTTAGAGCGCCTCATCAGCCGTCTGCGCCAGGCTTCAGCCGCGCAGGTGCCCGAATCTCGGGTCACCGACATCGGTGATGGTGCTCGGATTGTGCAGCGTTGGCAGCCCGTGTCACGCGTGGGGCTCTACGCTCCTGGAGGCAAAGCGGCGTACCCGTCGTCAGTGATCATGAACGCCGTTGCGGCCCAGGCAGCCGGAGTGCCAAGCCTGGCGCTCGCATCACCACCGCAGCGCGAACAGGGGGGAGCGCCCCACGATGCGGTGCTCTGGGCTGCCGCACTTGCCGGAATTACCGAGGTCTATGCCATCGGCGGAGCCGGTGCGATTGCGGCATTCGCCCATGGCGTCCCCACAATTGGGCTCGATCCGGTCGACGTGGTGGCTGGCCCCGGCAACATCTATGTGGCCGCGGCGAAACGCGCGGTGTCTGGCCTCGTCGGGATCGATAGTGAAGCTGGCACCACCGAGATCTTGGTTATCGCCGATGGCTCAGCGGACGCATCATTCATTGCGGCTGATCTGATCAGCCAGGCAGAGCATGATGAAGCTGCCGCATCGGTGCTCGTCACCGACTCTCCAGAACTTGCGCAACGGGTGTCGACGGCTATTCAGCAGCAGGCTCCACTCACTCGGCATGCGGCTCGGGTTGCTGAGGCACTGAGCGGGCCACAGTCGGCGATCATTCTGGTTGATGGTCTGCAGGCTGCCGCTGAGGTGTCGAATGCGTATGCGCCTGAGCATCTCGAGATTCAGACCGCTGAGGACGAGGCTGTGCTTGCACAGATCACTAATGCAGGCGCAGTCTTTCTTGGATCGTATACACCGGTCAGTCTCGGCGATTACCTTGCCGGGTCGAATCATGTGCTGCCAACGGGTGGCACTGCTCGATTTGCCGCTGGCCTCGGAGCACATACCTTCTTGCGACCGCAACAGGTCGTGTCTTACAGCAAGACGGCCCTGGCCGAAGTGACCGACTCCCTGCTTGCGCTCGCTGAGGCCGAAGGCTTGCCCGCGCATGGTGAAGCTGTGTCGATTCGTCGTGAAGTGAAAGAGTAAATTCATGCATTGTCCGTTTTGTCGACATCCAGATAGCCGTGTTATCGACTCTCGCACCAGTGATGACGGTCTCTCCATTCGACGCCGAAGGCAGTGCCCAGAGTGTGGGCGCAGGTTCAGCACCACCGAAACTGCGAGTTTGACCGTGATTAAGCGCTCCGGCGTGGTTGAGCCATTCAGTCGCGAAAAGGTGATGAGTGGTGTGCGCAAGGCCTGCCAGGGTCGACCGGTGACGGAGAGCGATCTGGCGATCCTCGCCCAGCAGGTTGAGGAGTCTGTGCGGTTGACCGGCCAAGCACAACTCGATGCCAACGATATCGGGCTGGCCATTTTGCCTCACCTGAGAGAGCTGGATGAAGTCGCCTACCTGAGGTTTGCCAGCGTGTACCAGGCGTTCGAGAGTCTTGATGATTTCGAGACCGCCATCGGTCAGCTGCGCGACGAGCACGCGGCTGCTCACTCCGACGGCGAGGCACGAGTGACAGGTGGTGCGCGGTGAGCGTCTACGATCTGCTCTTCCGTGGGGTGCTGCGGCATCTCGATACAGAGCGCGCGCACGCGCTCGCGGTTCCAGTGATTCGCGCTGCACGGTACGGTGGTGCGCTATTGCGAGGGTTCACCGCGCCCGATCCACAGCTCAGAGTTGAAGCGCTTGGGATGACGTTTCCGAGCCCGTTCGGCATTGCAGCCGGGTTCGATAAGAACGCTGAAATGGTGTTGGGGCTCGGTGCACTGGGCTTCGGTCATGTCGAGGTTGGCACCCTGACACAGCATGCGCAAGAGGGAAACCCGAAGCCGCGAATGTTTCGGCTTATCGAGGATCGCGCGCTGATCAATCGCATGGGGTTCAACAACCGCGGCACGAACGACGCCGTCTCACGCATCGAACGCGCGCGTCTCGCGGGGCGGCGACCCGTCATTGGTGTGAACATCGGCAAGAGCCGAGTCACTGAGCTCGAGCACGCGACTGCTGACTATGTGTACAGCGCTCAGCGGTTAGCACCACTCGCTGACTATCTTGCAATCAATGTCAGCTCCCGAATACTCCGGGGCTCCGCGGGCTGCAGGAACTCGAAGCGCTCGAACCGCTCCTTCGTGACGTCAAACAGGTGGCTGATGGCACCCCGGTGCTCGTAAAGATCGCCCCCGACATGAGTGACGAACAAATTGACGGCATCGTTGCTCTCGCGCTCAGACTCGGCCTTGATGGCATCATCGCGACAAATACCACGGTCTCACGGGAGGGACTCGCTCCATCGCCTGCAGAGCTGGAGCGCATCGGTGCTGGTGGACTCTCGGGTGAACCGCTCCGAGCTCGCTCACTTGAGGTGCTCTCCCGGATTCGAACAGTAGCTCCAGCGCCTGAGTTCTGCGTGATCTCCGTGGGGGGAGTGTCCACCGCAGACGATGTTCTTGATCGGCTCAGCGCAGGGGCGACCCTCGTGCAGGGGTACACCGCGTTTATTTACGAGGGACCACTCTGGGCGCGCACCATTAATCGTGGGTTGGTTCGGCTCGGGTGGCAGTCACCCAGCGCTGCTCGGGTGCGAGTTACTCGGGGAACTGAAAGCGTTTGACCTGCGGCTTCGGCATCCGGAGCAACCTGAACTGGAATGCGCGCATTGCTGCGTACCAGCGGAAGCCCGGCTGCACATTCTCTGCGCCAAACTTGGTAGCGAGTCTGCGCTTGAGGTTGATGCCAAGGAAGACGGCGTCAATGATTGACAAGCCGAGGTAGCCCCAGATTGCAATCATGCTCGCGATCTGCCACTGAGCCGGCAAGAACGTCATAAGAAGAATCACGAGCATCGCGGGAATCAAGAACTCACCAATGCTCAGACGTGCGTCAACATAATCGCGTACATAGCGACGCTGCGGCCCACGATCACGGGCGGTGAGATACCGTTCATCTCCCTGCATCATGCCAACGCGCGCGCGCTCGCGCACTTCAGCGTCCTTTTGGCGCTGTGCTTTGCGCGCGGCCTTGTCTTTTGACGCGACTAAGGGTTGCGCTTTTGCAGCCTGCGCCTCGCGGCGTGTTGGAGTGGGGCGGCCTTTTCCAACTGATTGTTCTGCCTGCTCGTTCTCTGCGTCGGCAGCGTTGGTCTGTGACACGCCAGCTTCCCTTCATCAGCATGAGGGGAAGGCTTGCGTGCTTTCCCCAGTTCCTATCTCACCAGAATAGCGGGTCGTCACTGACCTCTGCCTGCACTGGGTAGACTGGTCGTTATGAGTAAGACTGCGACAGCGCCGGCTCACGGGGTCACACTGACCGAGGCCGCAAGGGACAAAGTGCGCGCACTGCTCGAGCAAGAGGGCAGGGACGACTTGCGACTGCGCATTGCAGTGCAACCGGGTGGGTGCTCAGGCCTCATCTATCAACTGTATTTTGACGAGCGCACGCTTGAGAACGACGCAATCGTTGACTTCGATGGCGTCGAGGTGGTCGTTGACGACATGAGTGTCTTGTATCTCGCGGGGTCTTCGATTGGCTTTGAAGACACCATTCAAAAGCAGGGCTTCACAATTGACAACCCGAATGCCGAGGGAAGCTGCGCCTGCGGCGATAGTTTCAGCTAGCAACACTCCCGCTCGTGTTCAGTAAACCCTCAGCTTCGCGCTAAGCTAGTTCACAAGTCATCGACTCTGCCCTGATTTGGGCGGCATAATGAAAAATTCGAAAGGTATGCGGTGCGTTCCAATCGTCGAATGAAAATGGCCCTCACGGGTGTCGCGCTGAGCGCGGCGGTTGCGCTTGCTGGCTGTACGCCGGCCCAACAGCGCGGGTTCCTGCCAGAGGGATCGACCGATGCTACGAACCACACTGAGGGCATCACCGCCCTGTGGGTGAACTCGTGGATCGTCCTGCTCGGGGTGGGTGTGATCACCTGGGGTCTTGTCATCTGGGCGACTATCGCATACCGTCGGCGCAAGGGGCAGACCGGTCTGCCCGTCCAGTTGCGTTACAACATGCCTATCGAGACCTTCTTTACTGTGGTTCCCGTCGTGCTGATCCTCGCGTTCTTCGCATTTACCGCGCAAGAGCAGACCAAGATCGAAGCTCGCTACGATGATCCTGAGGTCACGATTGAAGTGTTCGGCAAGCGCTGGGCATGGGACTTTAACTACCTCGATGAAGACGTGTACTTCCAGGGCGTGCAGGTACAGACCGACGACAACGGTTCGGCAATCCCCGAGACGATGCCGGTGCTCTACCTGCCAGTCGGCAAGACCACTGAGCTTCGCATCGAGACCCGTGACGTTATTCACTCATTCTGGATCGTCGAGTTCCTGTACAAGAAGGACATGATTCCGGGTCAGACCAACTACATGTCATTCACCCCCGAGAAGGTCGGCACCTTCATGGGCAAGTGCGCCGAGCTCTGCGGCGAATACCACTCGATGATGCTCTTTGAAGTCAAGGTCGTTGAGCAGGCAGAGTACGACACCTACATTGAGTCACTCAGGGCTCAGGGCAACATTGGCAGCGTCGGAGAAGATCTGAACTCGAACCAGGATCTCTTCTACGGCGACGAGTCGCTCGCACAGAACGCGTAACGAGAAGCAGGTATAGAGAAATGAAGAAGGGCAACGTCATCGTTTCGTGGCTCACCTCCACGGATCACAAGGTGATCGGATACATGTACCTGATCAGCTCTGTCGTGTGGTTCATGATCGGTGGCCTCATGGCTCTGATCATCCGCGCTCAGCTGTTCGCGCCTGGTCTCGAAATTGTGGCAACTAAAGAGCAGTACAACCAGCTGTTCACCAT
>JAAZFP010000136.1 GCA_012511645.1 Microbacteriaceae bacterium | reverse complement strand
TTTTCTTCATTGCTTATCACAGTAAGGCTGGAGCACCGTCATGCTTGATCCTCGGCAGTTACAGGCGCTCGAAGCCGTCGCGGCCGAGGGCTCGGTGTCGCGCGCCGCCGATCGGCTGGGATGGAGCCACCCCACGGTCGACTACCATCTGCGCGCGCTCGACCAGCTCGTCGGCGCCCCCATGCTGACCCGAACGAACCGCGGCAGCACTCTCACTGCCGCCGGCACGCTCATGCTTGAGCGCGCAAGCCGCATTCTCGCGCTTTCGAACCGGGCGCTCACGGATGTGCGCGAGTTTGCACAGATCGGGCGGGTGAGGCTGAGGTTCGGGTCGTTCCCCACCGCCGCAGCCCGACTCCTGCCGACAATCGCTCACCACCTGCGAGACGTTGGCATTGAGCTTGATGCGGCGCTCGAAGAGATCGCTCCCCTGGTGTCGCGCATGAATCAGCACACGCTCGATGCGGCGCTCGTCTACACCGCTCGCGGCTATGACCTGCCGTTTCGTAGCAGCGTGCACACCATCCCGCTGCTCATCGACCCGCTGATGCTGGCGCTGCCAATTGACCACCCGCACGCCGCACGCAGCTCATTCGACCTTCCGGCCCTGCTTTCACTCGACCATTCACCGTGGGTCTTCAGCTCAACCCCGGGCGACACCCTCGATGATGTGGTGCGTAACACCTTCGCCGGGCGCCCCTTCGAGGTGGCCGTGCGCACCGACGACTATGCGGTTGCACTCGGCATGGTTGAGGCCGGTCTCGGCATTGGGCTCGTGCCCGGGCTTGCCGCGGTGAACGTGCCGACCGGTGTGGTGCTCAGACCAATTGATGACCCGCGCTTCGCCCGTGAGATTTTGCTCGCCACCCACGATGATCCTTCGCATCCCACACCCGCAGTGCGGCAGCTTATTGAATCGGTTCGGCGGTCTCTTCCGTAATGAAGAACGACAGCACCGCGCCAACTGTTGCTGCGGCGCCGCCCATCATGAAGGCAACGCGGGTGCCCGCTGCGAGCGCATGAGGGTCGACCGCCTCGGGCGAGCCCGCGACACTCGTCGAGACGAGCGTCATGACCGTCACGAAGAGCGCAGTGCCCGCCGCACCTGCAACCTGCTGCACGGTTGAAATGGTTGCGCTGCCGTGTGAGGCAAGCCGCGGGGGCAGCGATCCGAGCGAGACCGAGAAGAGCGGCGTGAACACGCCGGCAAGACCGAGACTCAGGAGCAGGTGCGTTGCGAGCACCTGCCAGATGGAGCTCGTGTCGGTAAACAGTGCCATGCTCCACAGCGCGATGGCGGTCACGATGGTGCCGGGCACCAGCATAAAGCGGGCGCCTCGCGCATCAACCATTCGGCCCACCAGCGGCCCGAGCAACCCCATGAGCAGCCCACCCGGAAGGAGGACGAGGCCTGCTTCAAGGGTCGACATGCCGAGCACATTCTGCACATAGATCGGCAACAAGATCAGGCTGCCAAACAGTGCGAGCGAGGCGAAGGTGAAGAGAATCACCGACAGCGCAAACGGCCTCGTGGTGAAGGTGCGCAGGTCAAGCAGCGCACGATCCTCGCGTTGCAGCGACAGCTGACGCCAGACAAACAGTGCGAGCGCCACAAGTCCGATGAGCAGCGGGATCATCGGTTCAATCGTATCGACGCCGTTGGCGCGGTCACCGATCACGCTCAGCCCGTAGACGAGGCCGCCAAAGCCTGCGACCGAGAGCAGCACTGACAGCAGGTCGACTCGCACCACGCGTTGCTCACCCACATTCGGCATACGGAATACCCCGAACAACAGCGCCGTCACGGCGATCGGCAGCACAAAGATAAACAGCCATCGCCAGTCAAACCACTGCAGGATCAGGCCCGACACGGTTGGCCCGAGTGCGGGAGCCACCGACATGACGATCGCGATGCGGCCCATGAGACGACCTCGCAGCCGCACCGGCACCAGCATCGTCACGGTCGTCATGAGCAGCGGCATCATGATGGCCGTGCCCATGGCCTGCACCACTCGGCCAAGCAGCAGTACGGCAAAGCCTGGCGCGATCGCCGAAATCAGGGTGCCGAGGGTGAACAGCGCCATCGCCGTCATAAAGAGCGCGCGAGTTGAAAAGCGCTGCATGAGCATGCCGGTGCCGGGAATCACCACGCTCATGGTGAGGAGAAACGCGGTCGTGAGCCATTGCCCTGCCGCAGCGGTGATGCCGAGGTCGGTCATGAGCCGAGGCAGCGCAACGCCCATAATCGTCTCGTTGAGAATGACGGTGAAGGCGCTGGCAAGCAGCAGCCAGATCGCAAGCTGCTCGCGGGGACCAAACTCCCGGTCGTCGTAGAGATGAGGGGCGGGAGATTTTGGCATAAGAGTGCTAGCTTACACTCCCCGTGTTGCCGTTCCTTCGCATACGATGTGAGGCATGCGAGAAACCTCAGACGCGCCGCAGTTGTCGCCAGCCGAGCGACTCGATCGCTTGCCGTTCAGCCGAAAACACGGCAAGGTGCTCTTTGGTTCTGGCATCGGGTGGGCGCTCGATGCAATGGATGTGGGTCTCATTTCATTCATCATCGCGGCACTCGCACAGCACTGGGGCCTGACCCTCGGCGAGACCGGGCTCATCGCCTCAATCGGGTTCGTCGGCATGGCGATCGGCGCGAGCGTCGGCGGGCTGCTCGCTGACCGGTTTGGCCGCAGGCAGGTGTTTGCCGCGACCCTGCTGATTTACGGCATCGCCACCGGGGCGAGCGCACTCGTCGGTGGGCTGGCCCTACTGCTCGTGCTTCGCTTCTTCGTTGGCGTCGGACTCGGCGCAGAGCTGCCCGTTGCGTCAACCTATGTGAGCGAATTCTCCCCCGCACGCATTCGTGGCCGCGTGATCGTGATTCTCGAGGCCTTCTGGGCAGTGGGCTGGACGGCCTCAGCAGTGATCGGCTACTTTGTGGTGCCTGCTTCTGAGAACGGCTGGAGGTGGGCGTTTGCCATTGGCGCGGTACCTGCGGTGTATGCGCTCGTCGTGCGGTGGGGGCTTCCCGAGTCCCCACGGTGGCTGCTCGGTCAGGGGCGACGAGCCGAAGCCGAAGCGGTCATTCGAGAGTTCGAGGTGTCTGCGGGAGTTGAGCCTCCCGCAGACGACAACACACCTCAGACTCAAGAGGTGCCCACGGTCACGTCGCCCTCGCCCACGGCGGGCGGTGAATCACTCGGCTCCCACGCACCCACCGCAAGCGCGCGCCTGACCGGGCTGTGGTCCAGCGAGTTTCGGGTGCGCACCGCCTCGATCTGGATCGTCTGGTTCTGCGTCAACTTCGCCTACTACGGCGCGTTCATCTGGATTCCGAGCATCCTCGTCGAGGCCGGGTTTCCGCTCGTCAAGTCGTTCGGCTTCACCCTCATCATCACGCTCGCACAGCTTCCCGGGTATGCCGTTGCCGCCTGGCTGATCGAGGTTTGGGGCCGACGAGGCACCCTCTCGGTGTTTCTCGTGGGATCAGCGGTCTCTGCGGTGGCCTTTGGCACCGCCCAGACCGAAACCTCGATCATTCTCGGGGGCATGGCGCTCTCATTCTTCAATCTTGGTGCCTGGGGCGCACTGTACGCAGTCACCCCCGAGATTTACCCGACCTCGCTGAGGGCGACGGGCGCGGGCTGGGCTGCGGGTTTCGGACGTCTTGCTTCGATCGTTGCGCCGCTGCTGGTGCCGGTGATGCTGATTGCCGGTGGCGCGTCCCTCGTCTTCGACG
>JAAZFP010000135.1 GCA_012511645.1 Microbacteriaceae bacterium | reverse complement strand
CGCAGCGCACGCCGGCAGCGAGGGCGCCTCGCTCGACTGGCTGCGGTCTGCGCTCGCGGCTGACGCTCACGCCGTCGAGAGCGAGTTCGGAGTCGCGCGCGACGCCTCGCAGCTCGGGGTTGAGCGCAACCTGCTGCGCTACCTTCCGACCGACGTCGTGGTGCGCATGGCGGGCGACGCGCAACTGGAGCATCTCCTGCGCGTCGTTGCGGCGGGGCTTGCCGCCGGCGCGTCACCGATCGTCAGCGTTTCGTCCGCGCTGCCACAGCCACTCGCCGACGCGTGTGCGCGTGCGGGCGTCACTGTGCAGGTCGAGGATCACGCGACGTGGTGCGCACGCGTGGCAACGCTTGCAGCAGCCTCAGGCCCCGCGGCGAGCGCACGCATTCGCCTGGTAGCGGGGGCCTCGCGCGCGCAGCTCATCGCTGACACCTACGCCGCCGCTGGCGGAAAGCCCGATATCGCCGTCTACGGAGGCGCAGTGGTTGCTGCCGGCCGCGTCGAAATGTTGCCCCACCTGCGTGAGCAGGCCGTGTCGATCACTGCGCACCGCTTCGGCACGCCCAACACCCTCACTGACGGACTGATCTGAACTGGACTGGTCTGAACTGAACTGGTCAGAATTGGTCTGAACTGCACAATGGACTGCCGTTCGCCCCTCAGCGTGCGAGCGCGCATCGGGTGAGCGATGGGTCGCTCCCAGCGTTCACCCGGGCCGCCGCTGCACGTCACATAGAATGGAACGGATGTCTGAAGATACAAAGTATTCAGTGATGGAGCGCGTGCTCGCCTACGTCGCCATCTCGATCATGGTGATCGCGGTCCTCTCGTTCCTCACGGTGCTCGTCGTGGCGTTGGTCGCAGGGCGCGAGGTGCTCGCAAGCGGCCTGTGGGAGCTCGTGTCGTTCATCGCATACTTTGGGTTGCCCACCGGTTTCGTGCTGCTCATGATTCTGCTCGGCATCAATTTTCGCAAGCGAAACCGAGAGCAGTAGCGGATCCACGTGAGCAGCACCCTCGCGCTTGCTAGCGCGGTCGCCTCGCTCGATCGTGAGTCGCTCGCGCGCCTTGTGGCAGCTCGCAAGGTGCTCTCGGTGCAGTCCGTCGCTGACCCGCTGGGGCTCGCGATTGAGTTGTTGCGCGCGGACTCCATCACGAAAGCGCTGACCGTTCTGCACCGGGACACGCTGTTCGCCCTGCTTGAGTGTGGCGATGGTGCCGAGCTGAGCGACGAGCATGCCGCGCGGCTGCTGGCACTCGGCCTCATCGGTCTCGATACGTCACACGAGCGCCCGGTGCCACTCGCAGAAGTGACCGAGGCGCTGCGACAAACCGGCTTTCCCCAGCAGTTGGCGCACGCCCATTCAGACCTCACCGCATCAGATACGGCGGGTGTTGCGACCGACGCATCAGCCACCGACACCTCCTCGTGGTACGGCCCGGCCCTCTCATCGGTGCGTCGCGTCGCCGAGTTGCTGCGCGTTATTGCACATCGCCCGGTGCGATTGAATCGCCGCGGTGTGCCCACCTCGCTCGCGGTGCGAGACCTCGCCGAACGCATTCGCTGCGAACCAGACGAGGCCGACCGCTTGATCCAGGTGATGCGTGTCGCAGGGCTGCTGGAACAAACTCACCACACGTCAGCGTCGAGCGATCTGATGGTCTCGTCCCTCGCCGCAGCCTGGCTGGGCGAGGGCTATGTCACTCGCTGGATCGACCTTGCCCGGCCCGTCATGGCCGGCTGCGATGATCGCCTCCGCCGGGGGCTCGCGGCGACTGACGCCGACCTTGACCGCACCGTGCAGCAGCTGCCAGGTGAGTACCCGCTGCTACCGCAAATCGACCTCGACGCCGCATTGACCATGGCTCAGATTGCCCACGACCTCGGGCTCACCGTGCGCGGCAGGCTCACCCCCGCGGCAGTCGCGCTCCTCGAGAGCGACACTGCGACCGCGCGCACCCTCGCGGCCGAGGCGCTTCCCGCACCCGTCGCGGGTGTCTATCTGCAGCCCGACCTCAGCCTGATTGTGCCGGGGCCGCTCGCCCATGCGGACGAAGCCGCGCTGAGCGTACTCACCGAAATCGAACAGCTCGGCGCCGCAGCGTCGCTGCGAGTGAGCACCTCATCCCTGCGCCGCGCGGTGCGGGCCGGGTACACCCCGCAGGGCATTCGCGAGTTCTTGTCAAAGATCTCACTTACGGGCGTTCCGCAGCCTCTCGATTTTGCCCTCGATGATCTCGAGCGCACCCTCGCTGAGCACGCGGAGGCAGCCAGGACCACGCGACCGTCGCAGTCACTTCCGTTGAACCCGCTCGAGCCAGGGTTCGCCGCGTCATCCGGCGCAGTTCTTCCCGTGCCTGCCTCACCGTTCACCGCAGCGCTGTCCAGCACTGATCCGCTGCTCGCCGACACACCAAGCACGACCGCATCGGCTCGGGATTCGGCTCGCTCTGAGGAACTCGAGGCACTCATTACTCGGGTCTACGAGGCGGCACAGCAGGCCGGCGGCGATGGTGCGATGATCCGCCGCATCGAGCTTGCCATCCGCGAACGAGTGCCGCTCACGGTGACCGCAGCCGCGGGCTCTGAGGTGCGCTCATTTACGCTGCTGCCCCTGTCGTTGCGGAGTGGTCGTCTTCGTGCCAGCGATGAGGTTGCCGGTGTCGAGCGAACGATTCCCCTGGCTGCGATCACGACGGCTGAACGCGTCACGCACCCGGGCTGATCTCAGGCACTGCGCGTAGACTGGTTCGTTATGACTCTTGGCCCTCTCATCGTGCAAAGCGACCACACGGTTCTGCTCGAGGTCGCCCATCCCGACGCCGAAAACGCGCGCCACGACCTCGCAGTGTTCGCCGAGCTCGAGCGCGCTCCCGAGCACATTCACACCTACCGCATCACGCGACTCGGGCTGTGGAACGCGCGCGCCGCAGGTCACAGCGACGATGAAATCATCGCGACGCTGAACCGTTACGCGAAGTTCCCCGTGCCCACCCAGGTGTCGAGCGAAATCACCGAAACGATGCGGCGCTACGGCCGTCTCACCATCGAGCGCTCGGCCCTCGCAGCCAATGATCTCGACGACGCTCACTCAACAGACGCTGCCGACCCGGCGAGCGCTGCGCAACAAGCCAACACCGGCCTCATTCTCACGAGTGACGACGCCTCAGTGCTGCGCGAAGTAGTAAGCGCGAAGAAGATTGCGCCGCTGCTCGAGCGCAAAATTGATGACCACACCTATGTGGTGCAGCCGTGGGCGCGCGGCGAACTCAAGCAGCAGCTGGTTGCCCGCGGCTGGCCCGCCGATGACCTCGCCGGCTACACACCCGGCGACCCTCACGACATCGAGCTCGTGCAGGACGGGTGGGCCCTGCGCGACTACCAGCAACGGGCAGTCGATGCGTTCACCTCGGGTGGCTCGGGTGTCGTGGTGCTGCCCTGCGGCGCCGGAAAAACGATCGTTGGGGCGGGCGCGATGGCCGCGGTCGGCGCGAAGACCCTGATCCTCGTGACCAACACCGTGTCGGCGAGGCAGTGGCGAGACGAGCTGCTGTGTCGCACCAGCCTCACCGAAGATGAGATTGGCGAGTACTCTGGCCAGCTCAAAGAGGTGAAGCCCGTCACCATTGCGACCTACCAAATTCTCACGAGCAAGCGCCGCGGCGAATACGCGCACCTGTCGCTCTTGAACGCCCACGACTGGGGCCTCATCGTCTATGACGAGGTGCACCTCTTGCCGGCGCCGGTGTTCAAGCTGACCGCCGAGCTGCAGGCTCGGCGCCGCATCGGGCTCACCGCGACGCTCGTGCGCGAAGACGGCCGCGAGGGCGACGTGTTCAGTCTGATCGGGCCGAAACGCTATGACGCCCCGTGGAAAGACATTGAGGCCCAGGGCTTTATCGCTCCGGCCGAGTGCTTCGAGATTCGGGTTGAGCTGCCCGAGAGCGAGCGGTTCGACTACTCGGTCGCCGAGGATCACGACCGCTACCGCATCGCCGCATCGGCGACGTCCAAGCAAGAGGTTGCGAAGCGCATCGTCGCGAAGCATCCCGGCGAAAGCGTGCTCGTGATCGGTCAGTACATCGACCAGCTCGACGCCTTCGCCGAGGCCTTGGGCGCACCGCTGATCACCGGCCAGACCCCGGTCGACGAGCGCGAGCGGCTCTTTGGCGAGTTTCGCAGCGGCGAGATCAAGCTGCTTATTGTGTCGAAGGTGGCCAACTTCTCGGTTGACCTGCCCGACGCGTCGGTTGCGATTCAGATCTCTGGATCGTTCGGGTCACGTCAGGAAGAGGCGCAGCGACTCGGCCGCCTGCTGAGGCCAAAGGCCGAGGGGCTTACCGCCTCGTTCTACACGCTCGTCACGCGAGACACCGTCGATCAAGACTTCGCGCAGAATCGCCAGCGATTCCTCGCTGAGCAGGGGTACAGCTACACGATTATGAACGCGGACGACCTCTAAGCGCGAACCGTTACTCAACGCGGACGACCTCTGAACGCTGTCGGCTTATGAACGCTG
>JAAZFP010000002.1 GCA_012511645.1 Microbacteriaceae bacterium | reverse complement strand
TCGAACCTCAAGCGTGCCCACAACTTCGCGGCAGCCATCGAGTCAGGCATGGTGTGGCTGAACTCGAACAACGTCCGCGACCTGCGCACCCCGTTTGGCGGCGTCAAGGCATCGGGCCTCGGCCGCGCAGGCGGCTACCGCTCGGTCGACTTCTACACGACTGCCCAGTCCATTCAGATCACGCTCAATGAGGCGCACTCACCGCGCTTCGGAGCAGGCAAGTAGTTCGCACCGAGCTCTCTCCCGGTCAGCGATGAGGGAGCACAGGTTCTCCCTCATCGCCGCCCTCACCTCACATTGTTTCCACTCACCAGAAAGCATCACCATGGCAAAACTCAATGAAAGCGACAAGACCTCCTCAGGGTTCTGGGTCACCAAGGAAGCCCCCATCGTCGCTGACAACCCGATCGCAACGCCAACTGCCGCAGCGCCAGACATTCTTCGCTGCGCCTATATGGAGCTCGTGGTCACCGACCTTGCCGCATCACGCAAGTTCTACGTCGATGTGCTCGGCCTCTACGTGACGGAAGAGGACGACACTGCGATCTACCTGCGCTCTACCGAAGAGTTCATCCACCACAACCTCGTGCTGCGCAAGGGCCCAGTCGCCGCGGTTGCCGCGTTCTCATACCGCGTGCGCACGCCCGAAGATCTCGATAAGGCCGTCGCTTTCTACACCGAGCTTGGCTGTGACGTGCGTCGCAACGAGAACGGCTTCGTCAAGGGCATCGGCGATTCAGTGCGCGTGGTCGATCCGCTCGGCTTCCCCTACGAGTTCTTCTACCAGACCGAGCACGTCGAGCGTCTGGCATGGCGCTACGACCTGCACGCTCCCGGTGAGCTCGTGCGTCTCGACCACTTCAACCAGGTCACCCCTGACGTGCCCCGTGCCGTGCGCCACTACCAGGATCTCGGCTTCCGCGTAACCGAAGACATTCAGGACAATGACGGCACCGTGTACGCGGCGTGGCTGCGCCGCAAGCCCACCGTGCACGATACCGCTGCCACTGGTGGCGATGGACCCCGCATGCACCACGTCGCGTTCGCAACCCACGAGAAGCACAACATTCTCGCGATCTGCGACAAGCTCGGTTCGCTGCGCCTCAGCGATCACATTGAGCGCGGCCCCGGTCGTCACGGCGTGTCGAATGCGTTCTACCTCTACCTGCGCGATCCAGACGGTCACCGCGTCGAAATCTACACGCAGGACTACTACACGGGTGACCCCGACAACCCAGTTGTCACCTGGGATGTGCACGACAACCAGCGCCGTGACTGGTGGGGTACCCCGGTTGTACCCTCGTGGTACACCGAGGCATCACTCGTGCTCGACCTCGACGGCAACCCACAGCCCGTCGTAGCACGCACCGACGCCAGCGAGATGGCTGTGACCATCGGCGCTGACGGCTTCTCATACACCCGTGAGGGCGATGAGGAGAAGGGCTTCAAGCTCGGCGAAACCCTCTAATTCGGGAGGATCATCGCGAGGAACATGGCGGCAATCATCGCTGCCATGCCACCCGCTTCACTGGCAAGGGCCGTGCGTTTCTGACGCACGGCCCTTGCCATGAGCACGGCCAAGAGCACCACGAGCACCAGCGCAGCACCGTCAAGCAACATGCCTACCAGGTGCGCACCGCCGCCGTGACCGGCGTGTGTTGCAGTGCTCGTCACGCCACCGCCAGCAGGGTGTTGATGCCCCAGAATGAGCCAGGCCATCGCAAAGTATGCAAGTGTCGCGCTCACGCCGATCGCGCGAGTGAGCGCCAGGTCAGAAGACGTCGTGCCGCGCACTACCGCACACCCGTTACCGAGCGTCGGTGTGGTCGACCGTGACGACTCAGTCGATGATTCTGCGAACGACAACGCGGAAGCGCGAAGTGTCGAGCCAACCATGAGCCCCCCGGCAACCAGCAGTAACGACCACCACACGGGCGACACCACGCCAAGCAGCGCATGGTCAGCCATGGCAACAAACATCACCAACGCGGCCGAGACCGCGAGCGGGTTCCGAGAGCGAACCGCTCCCCCAACGCACAGGCCGGCAGACCCCACCATGACGAGGTTCGCAGCGATCAGTGCAGCCATGCACCAATCGTCGCGCACCCGACGCCTCTTTGCATCATGCTCCCCAACACCGTGCGCTGGGGGCCGCGCGCTGCGCACGCATTGACTCGTGCTGTGGCAAAAATATGCACTCGTAGGCAATCAGAAAGCACCCGAAGAATAGCGGCTTCTGCGTACAATCTCCACAGGTGTGGCGCCAGCATGGCCGCCCGCTGTCATTCGATTCAAGGAGGAATCACCCCGATGAGTGCATCGAACGAGACCGTTACGGCCGTCGACCCAGGGCTGAGTCGCAGAACACTCGGTGTTCCGTCGATCACCCTGATGATCATTGCGGCGTCAGCGCCGCTCACCGTTGTCGCAGGTGGCGTCACCACTTCATTCGCCGTCACCGAGTCGATGGGCGTGCCACTCGGCTTCTTGCTGATTGCCGCGATTCTCACCCTCTTTGCGGTGGGCTACACCGCAATGAGCCGTTACGTCACCACCGCGGGCGCGTTCTACGCATACATTTCTCAGGGACTCGGCCGCGTGCTCGGCGTGGGTGCGGCTCTGGTTGCCCTTGTCGCCTACAACGCCATGCAGATCGGCATCTACGGCCTGTTTGGGTTTCAGCTCTCAATCTTTCTCGAGATGAAGCTCGGTTTTGCGTCGCCGTGGTGGCTCTGGGTGCTGCTCTGCCTCATCGTGGTCGGCGTGCTCGGCATGAACCGCATCGATCTGTCCGCAAAGGTGCTCGGCACACTTGTCGCGCTTGAATTCGTTGCGGTCATCATCTTCGATATTTTCGCGTTTGGCGCCGCTCCCGAGGGAGTCTCTGCGGCAGCCCTTGATCCCGCTGCACTCTTCGGGCCCGCGCTCGGTCTGATCCTCGTGTTCGGTGTCGCTGCATTCATGGGGTTTGAGAGTGGCGCGATTTACGGCGAAGAGGCAAAGGATCCAAAGCGCACCGTGCCGCGCGCGACCTACCTCGCTGTCGTGATCATCGGCGTCTTCTATGCGTTCAGCGCCTGGGCGTTCTCGGTCGGCATCGGCCCCTCAGCGATCGTGCCAGCATCGCAGGAGTTTGGCCCCGATCTCATGTTCGTGTTCATGACCGAGCAGACGAGCGTGCTCATCGCCGACATTATGACGCTCCTCTTCTTGACCAGCCTCTTTGCGGCGCTGCAGGCGTTCCACAACGCAGTCGCCCGCTACCTCTATGCACTCGGCCGCGAAGGTGTCGTGCCGAAGAGCTTCGCGCACACGTCACGCTCCGGCGCACCCTGGGCTGGCTCGCTCGTGCAGAGCATCCTCGCCGCGATCGTCGTCATCGGATTCGCGATTGCCGGGGACGCGTTTGGTGTCGCAGAGGCAAAATTTGGCGAGCTGTCGTTCCTATTCCCGGTGCTCACCATGTTTACCTGGCTCACCAACACCGGCGCTGCGGGGCTCGTGCTGCTCATGGGACTCACTGCATTCGCGGTCGTCGGCTACTTCCGCAAGAACAACCGCGGTCTGAGCCCCTGGATCACCACCATTGCACCTGCGATCTCGGGCATCATCTTGATCATCATGTTCGTGCTGATCATTGGCAACTTCCCGATGATGCTCGACACGACGCTCAGCGATCCAACCACCTACATCCTGCCCGGGCTCATCCTGCTGGGGCTCGTCGTTGGCATGATTTGGGCGACGATGCTGCGCTCGCGCGACCCGCAGCTCTACGCACGCATTGGTCATGGCACCGAACCCGGCGCCTATGGCACAGAGGTCATTGAGGTGGTCGAAGAGGGTGAAGTGACCATCACCGAAACCGAGCGCTAACTCCGACACCTGCCCGGCCGGCTCCTCCTCATATCAGGTGAGTGCGGAGCCGGCCGCGGTGTCTGCCACAGCGGTCTGTGCGGTCTGGCCCCCAACCCCACATCCAACCTCGAACCCTGTCACGAAGCATGTCACGCGGCTATGCTGAACCCATGGCCGCAGCTCTCGAAGCACTCGGAGTATCTCGCTCGTTCGGCAACACCGAGGTAGTACGCGACGCGACGCTCACGGTGATGCCCGGTGAGATCACCGCGCTGGTCGGCCCAAACGGCAGCGGCAAGACCACGCTCATGCTGATGCTCGCCACGCTGCTACGTCCCGACCGCGGCCAGGTGCGCCTCGCCGGCCACGACGTTGCTACCGACCTCGTGCGTGCGCGCACCCAGCTCGGTTGGATGCCTGACACGCTCGGCTCGTGGGCGCAGCTCACCGTGCGCGAAACACTCATCGCCGTCTGCGCCATGTATGGCATGCGAGGCGAAGCCGCCACCCACCGCGTCAGTGAACTCATCGAGCACACCGGACTGGGTCCACAAGCCGATCAGCGCACCAACACCCTCTCACGCGGGTAAAAGCAGCGCCTGAGTCTCGCGCGAGCAATCACGCACCGACCGAGCGTGCTGCTCCTCGATGAGCCCGCATCTGGCCTCGATCCAGAAGCGCGCGCGACACAGCGACACCTCCTCACCGCGCTGGCGCGCGAAGGGGTTGCGATCCTGGTGGCCAGTCATGTGCTGGATGAACTCGACCAACTCGCATCGAGCGTCGTGTTCTTGCGTGATGGCAGGACCGAAGCGCCTGAGGCCGTGCGAGCGGCGCTCCACGGCGGGCAGAGCTGGCACATTCGATCGCTCGACAGGGAGTCGCTCGAGGGCGCGCTCACTACGGCACATGTCGAGTGGTCGTCACACCCGCAGCTCGGCGGTGTCACCCACCTCATCACTGCGCAATCGCAAGACGAGGCCGCCAGGCTGCTCGCGAGCCTCACCGCGGCAGGGGTACCGGTGGTGGAGTTCGGGCCTGCTCGGGGCGCGCTCGAGCAGGCGTTTCTCCAGCTCGCAGGCGGCAGCGCCACAGCCACCTCGGATGGCGAGAGCGAGCAGCGCAATGACTAACCCACCGAAGGCGTCCTCCACATCACCAACACACCCACGCAGCGAGCGCAGTGAATTCGTGACTCAAGCGCCTGGTTTCTGGCGAGGCATCCTTCTCGTCGCCTCACTCGAACTGCGGCAGCGCCTGCGCTCGAAGACCCTGTGGATCCTGGCAATCGTGTGGTTCTGCATCATCGACGTGGTCACGGGCGCCATGTGGTTCATTCTCACACTGAGTTCGACTGCCTATGACGAGAGTTTTGACGCGTATCCTCTGTTCTCGATCATCGTGTACTTCGTGCTGCTCTTTGGCACCCTCGTGGCACCCGCGATCTCGGCCGGGTCGATCAGTGCCGAGCGATCAGGAGGCACGCTCGCCACCACGCAGGTGACCCTGCTGGGCACCTGGTCAATTCTGCTCGGCAAGGCGCTCGCCGCGTGGGCGACCGGCCTCGCGCTTTTGGTGGTCGCAGCGCCCTTTGTGGTGCTCAGCGTGGCGCTATCGCGCGCTGAACCAGGCCAGCTGCTGCTTGCGCTGCTCGCCTTGGCCCTCCAGCTTGCCCTCTTCACCGCCATGGGCGTGGGGCTCTCGGCACTCATTTCGTCTTCGCTATTTGCGATCGTGATCTCCTACCTGCTGGTTGCGCTGCTTTCGATCGGCACACTCATCGCATTTGCGCTCGCGGTAGGGGTGAGTACCCGCTATGTCGAGGTCGAGTATCGCACCTTCTCGAATGCGTACTGGGAGGCGTACTGGAAGTGTGACGATGGCGATATCGCCTGCTACGAAGCCGTTCCGGTGGAGTGCGTCACAGAGACGATGACGACCAGTATCTCCTCCACTGATCGCGTGTGGTGGTTGCTCGCGATGAACCCCTACGTCGTGGTGGGAGACATGGTGGCCGGCAACCCAGATATCAACCGCATCTCCGATGACCTGTTCGGCATCGTGTCTGTCTCAGTGCGAAGCCTCCAGGTGCTCGATCGGCGAGTGGACTACTGGAGCGACTGCCCGACCGCTCCCCTGCATGTCACCACCGACGCCGACTACGATCCGTATCAGGGCACGTTCCCCGCCTGGTGGATCGGGCTACCGCTCCAAACGCTTCTTGCCGCGGGCCTGTTGCTCGGTGGATACCCGCGTCTCAAGACTCCCGCAGCGAAACTGCCGAAGGGTTCGCGCATCGCATAGGCACCCGACGTGAGCGTGGGTTCCCTTCGGCGGAATGCAGGCAGCGTACACGCACGCGATCAGAACAGTGTTGCCTCAGGTAACTGAGCTGCGAATTTATCCGTCAGGCCTGGCAACTGCCAATCAATTGGAGCGGCGCCCTGAGCCAGGAGTGCGTCGTTCGCGCTGCTAAACGGCCGCGAGCCGAAGAATCCTCGCGACGCAGACAGGGGCGAGGGGTGCGCGCTCTCGATCGTGGGTACACCGTGCAGCAACGGAGCGAGCCTGCGAGCATCATTTCCCCACAGGATCGCCACGAGTGGCCCACCCCGAGCCGCAAGCGCCCGAATGGCAGCTTCGGTCACCGTCTCCCAGCCCTGACCACGGTGGCTGCCAGCCTCACCCGCACGCACGGTGAGCACCCGGTTGAGCAGCAGCACTCCACGATCAGCCCATGCAGTGAGATCACCGTGGGGCGCGGGGTCGACACCAAGGTCGTCATGCAGCTCACGGTAGATGTTCTGCAGGCTTCGCGGCAGCGGCCTGACGTCTGGCGCGGTGGCAAACGACAGCCCGATTGGATGACCCGGGGTCGGGTATGGATCCTGTCCCACAATGAGCACGCGCACATCTGCAAGCGGGCGCGCGAATGCACTGAACACGCGATCCGCGGCTGGGAGCACCTCGTGGCCTCCCGCGCACTCTGCATCCAGAAACTGCCCGATTCTCCCCAGTACGGTGTCGAGCAGACACCGGCCAGAATCAGCCGTCTCGGTGATGCGTGCAGGATCTTGGTCAGGAGCTCCGCTGCTCACCACACCTGCGGCGAGCGCCGCAGCCCAATCCTGAGCAATAGTGCCGTCCGTGACGAGTGAGTGAAGTGTTCGTGCCATCCTGCACTCATCCTAGGCTCGTCTGAGGCTCGCCGCCGGCCGTCACTCTGCCTGCCCGATTGTGACGTCCCGTGTCAGGCATGGTTGCCGCGCGCGCCAGGGCTCCGTACGCTCGGGGTATTGCCTCTTCACCACCCTTCTACTCAGGAGCATCACGATGTCAGAACAGCAATGGAATTTCGAAACCAAGCAGATTCACGCCGGCCAGCAGCCCGACCCGGTGACCGGTTCGCGCGCGCTGCCGATTCACCAGACCACCGCGTTTGTCTTCGACAGCACCGAGCAGGCTGCGAACCGTTTCGCGCTTGCTGAGCTCGGCCCAATCTACACTCGCATCACGAACCCCACGCAGGCGGTTGCTGAAGAGCGCATCGCGGCGCTCGAAGGCGGCGCTGCAGCGCTGCTGCTTGCGAGCGGCCAGGCGGCTTCGACGTTTGCGGTGCTGAACATTGCGAACGCCGGCGACCACATCGTGTCGTCCTCTTCGATTTATGGTGGCACCTACAACCTGTTCAAGTTCTCGCTCGCGAAGCTTGGCATTGAGGTGACCTTTGTCGAGGATCAGGACGACCCGGCAGCATGGCAGCGCGCGGTGCGCCCGAACACCAAGCTGTTCTTCGCCGAGTCCATCGCAAACCCACGCTCGAACGTGCTCGATATTCGCACGGTTGCCGATGTGGCGCACGAGAACGGCCTGCCGCTCATCATCGACAACACGGTGGCGAGCCCCTACCTGGTGCGCCCGCTTGAGCACGGCGCCGATATTGTGCTGCACTCGGCCACGAAGTTCTTGGGTGGTCACGGCACCACCATGGGCGGCGTCATCGTTGATGGTGGCACCTTCCCCTGGTCGCAGCATGCCGAGCGCTTCCCCGGGCTCAACACCCCCGATGACTCATACAACGGCGTGATCTACACCCAGGCTGTGGGTGACCCGATTGCCTACATCATTAAGGCGCGCGTGCAGTTGCTGCGTGACCTCGGTTCGGCGATCGCGCCGCACAGTGCGTGGCTGCTGCTGCAGGGCATCGAGACCCTGTCGCTGCGCATCGAGCGTCATGTGCAGAACGCGCAGGCGGTTGCGGAGTGGCTCGACAGCCACAGCGATGTTGCAACCGTCTGGTACTCGGGCCTGCCGACCAGCCCCTGGTACGCGACCGCAAATAAGGTCGCACCGAAGGGTGTGGGCGCTGTGCTGAGCTTCGAGCTCAAGGGCGGTGTCGACGCGGGCAAGGCATTCGTGGACTCGCTTGAGCTCTTCAGCCACGTTGCGAACATCGGTGACGTGCGTTCACTCGTCATTCACCCGGCCTCGACGACCCATTCACAGCTGACCCCAGAGCAGCAGCTCACGGCTGGTGTGACCCCGGGCCTCGTGCGTTTGTCAGTGGGCCTCGAGCACATCGACGACATCAAGGCTGACCTCGAGCGCGGCTTCGCTGCTGCCCGCGAGGTTGTCGCCCAGGCTCGCGCCAACGCGTAACATCTCGCGGTGTTGCACACCGCTTGGGCCGCTCTGATCGCCATTGCGCGACGGGGCGGCCCTTCGCGTTCGTTCCACGTCGTAACATTGGCACGCCCGTCACGAAACCCGGGCAGAATAGACAACTATGGATTGGCAGACACCCGAGGACTCGTTTCCCACGGACTTCATCACGGATGCGCAGCTTCGAGCACTCATCGGGCGGCCCCCGATCAGCGGTGCGTGGCGTGATGGTGACCCGGTCGGTGGCCGCGAGTTTGTGCGCATCGGCACGGTTGCCACAGAGGCGGGCGACGAAATTCCGCATGTGCGCATCGCCTATGAGCGCTTCGGCGAGCTCAATGAGGCGAAGGACAACGCGATTCTCGTGTTTCATGCGCTCACCGGCGATAGCCACCTGGTCGGCCCGGCAAGCGCTGGTCACTCGACCGATGGGTGGTGGGACGAGATCGTCGGGCCTGGCAAGGCGCTCGACACCGACCGATTCTGCATCATTGCACCGAATGTGCTCGGTGGGTGTCAGGGATCAACCGGGCCCGCGAGCCTCGACCCTGAGGGCCATGAGTGGGGCGGGCGGTTTCCATTTCTGACGATCCGCGACCAGGTACATGCAACCGCCGCGTTTGCGGACGCCATCGGGATCGATCACTTTCACACGGTCATTGGCGGCTCAATGGGTGGCATGCACGCCCTCGAGTGGCAGATCATGTACCCCGAGAGGTCGAGCCGACTCGCCGTCATCGCGGCGCCTCCGGTCACCACCGCCGATCAGATCGGGCTGAACCTCGTGCAGCTCGAAGCAATTCGATCAGACCCAGCCTGGCGTGGCGGCAACTACTACGACTCCCCAGACGGCGTGGGCCCGCACCATGGCCTCGCTACGGCTCGGCGCCTGGCCCTGCTGAACTATCGCAGCAACACGGAGCTCGATGAGCGGTTCGGCCGGGCGTGGCAGTCGGCAGTGAGTCCGCTCGGCGGCGGCGGTCGCTTTGCTGTTGAGAGCTACCTCGATTTTCACGGCAACAAGTTCACTCGCAGATTCGACGCCAACAGCTACCTCACACTTGTGCAAGCAATGAACTCACACGATGTTGGGCGCGGGCGCGGCGGGGTGCGGGCCGCACTCTCGACGGTCACGGTGCCGACCCTGGTGCTCGGCATTCCGAGCGACCGACTGTTCACTCTCAATGGCCAGGATCAGATCGCGCTGCACACCCCAGGCAGCATCGACGGCGATCTTGCGACTCGTATCGACAGCCCATTCGGGCACGATGCGTTTCTGATCGAGCATGAGATGGTGGGACCCGAGCTGCGCCGCTTGCTCGAGATCACGACCGAGCCACAATAGTCGCGCCACCGTCGCCATCTCGCACGATCCTCTGTGCGACACGCGCTGCGACGGTGCCGCGTGGTTCCCTGTCGCTAGGCCTGATCGTACCGCTGACGCTTCGTGGCGTCGTTGATCTCGCCAACGAGCTCTTCAATCACGTCTTCGAGAAAGACGACGCCATATTCCTCGCCGTTTCGGTCAACCACCCGGGCGAGGTGTACCCCACGCTCTTGCATACGAGCGAGCACGTCTTCGAGGTCTGTCTCACCAAGGATCGTGAGCATATCGCGCACCCGTTTTGATGGAATGGGTTCAGCAATGCGCTTCTCGCTGATGCGCAGCAGATCCTTAATGTGCATATAGCCGATGAGGTCACCGTTCTCACCGCGCATCGGGTAGCGTGAAAAACCGTGTTTCGTCACGGCCTGCTCCACGTCGAGCGGGGTCGAGCCCTCGGGCATGGTAATGAGACGATCGGTCGGCACCAACAGGTCTTTCGCCTGTTTCTCTGTGAATTCGAACGCCGCACTCAGCGCACCGCTGCGATCCTCAAGCAGGCCTTCACGGGTGGAGTGGCTCACGATGCCAGCGACCTCTTCGAGCGTGTATGTGCTCGTGGTTTCGCTCTTCGGCTCGACGCGGAACAGACGAAGCACCCCGTTGGCAATCGCGTTGAGCCCCGCGATGATGTGTCGGAACACCTTCGACACCCAAACGAGCGGCGGGGCAAGCAGCAGTACCGCCTGGTCTGGCAACGAGAATGCCGCATTCTTGGGCATCATTTCACCAAACACCACATGCAGGTACGACACGATCACCAGCGTCAGCACAAATGCAACGATCGTCACCGCCTGTGCCGACAAGCCTGTCCACGCCAGCGGCCCCTCCAGCAGGTGGTGAATCGCGGGCTCTGACACGTTCAAGATCAACAGCGAACACACGGTGATGCCCAGCTGACTTGTCGCCAGCATGAGCGTCGCGTGCTCCATCGCCCAAAGGGCCGTCTTTGCACGCTTCGAACCAGCCTCGGCCAGCGGCTCAATTTGCGAGCGGCGAGCAGAGATCACCGCAAACTCAGCGCCCACGAAAAATGCGTTGGCAAGCAGCAGCACGACGAGCCACACAATGCCCATCCAGTCACTCATGCGCGATCACCCCGCCGCACTGACGTCCCCTGCGAGTCCCCCGGTTGAACCGTGCGAGTTGGGTGCTCGTCAGTCTGGGCAATGAGCGGAACCTCACCGGTGTCGTCTGTCACCGGAGGCTCAAAATAGCGCAGACGAGCGATCCGTCTTCCATCCATGCGCTCCACACGGAGCACCGCTCCATCGTTGAGGGTCACCTCGTCACCCGGCTCGGGGATGCGACCGAGCTCGCGCAGCACAAAGCCGGCAGCAGTGTCATAGTCTTCACTCTCGGCGATCGGAATGCCCGTCTGCTCACGCAGTTCATCGGGCCGCAGATCTGCGGGAAACGTCATCTCTGATGCGTCACCCACGATGCCTGCCCGCGCCCGATCGTGCTCGTCGGCTACCTCGCCAACGATCTCTTCGACCAGATCCTCGAGTGTCACGAGACCGGCAGTGCCACCGTACTCGTCCACCACAATTGCCATCTGAAAACCTCGCGTGCGCAGCTCTTCAAGCAGCTGATCAAGGTGCATGGTCTCGGGCACACGCACCGGGTCTTCAAGCAGCGCAGCAACCGGCACCTCAGCACGCTTCGCCCGAGGCACGGCCACGGCCTGCTTCACATGCACAATGCCAACCACATCATCACGATCTTCATCGATCACGGGGAATCGCGAAAAGCCAGTGCTGCCGGCCAACTCAATCACGGACTGCGCCGATTCGAGCCGGTGGATGCTCTCGAGCCTCGTACGAGGGGTCATCACATCGGTCGCGGTGTGCTCGGAGAATCGCAGGGTGCGGTCAAGCAGCGTGGCCGTGTCTGCCTCCAGCAGACCGGCGCTCGCCGAGTGACGCACGAGCGAGCTGAGCTCTTCGGCCGTGCGCGCCCCCGAAAGTTCTTCCTTCGGTTCAATGCCGATCATGCGCAGCATGCCGTTGGCGCTGCCATTCAGCGCAAGAATCGCAGGTTTGAATACTGTGGTGAATGCGGATTGCAGCGGCATCACCGCCTTCGCAGTTTGGAGTGGCCGCGCAAGAGCAAAGTTCTTTGGCACGAGTTCGCCCACGATCATTGAGAGAATCGTGGCCAGCGCGACGGCAATCGGCGCACTAATGATGCGGTGGAGCGACTGGGGAACCTGCAGTGCGGTCAGCACCGGTTCCAGCAGCACACTGATCGCCGGCTCGAGCGTGTAGCCCGCGAGCAGCGTGGTGAGCGTGATGCCGAGCTGAGCGCTCGAGAGATGCGTGGAGGTGATGCGCAGACCGCGGATCACCCCATCAAGACCACGCTCACCGCTCTCACGCCGCCGTTCAAGATCTTGACGGTCGAGCGCAACGAGCGAGAACTCCGCGGCAACAAACACGCCCGTGCCAAAGGTGAGAATCACGCCTATGGCGAGCAACCACCATTCGTTCATGAGCCACCCACTCCACAATGCCGCGCCTCAGCGCGGCTGGTACTCGGGGGCTCCGACGGTCTTCGACTGGGTCCATCCATGATCGAGGCAACCCTATCAGTGCCGGGTGGTCATGAGACAGCGACAGTGTCACGCCACACAAAATTGACATCAGACTCGCAGAATCTCTCACATTCGTACGAGAATTTCGCGATTTCGCTCGCGGCGTGCGTGCACCCACGGCATCATCAAAAGGCGTAGGCTAGAGGGTAGTGTGCGCGACGGCTGCGCAACGGTTACGGTCGCCCCGTAACCCGGTCACAATGAGAGGATTCGCCTTGACTGAGCGGATGAACGCCTCCGGCAACGAAGGTGCCGCAGATGAGTTCGGTGCAAACGCCTGGCTCGTTGACGAAATGTACAAACAGTACCTCGTTGACAAGCACTCCGTAGATGAGGCGTGGTGGCCCACCCTCGAACGGTACGCGGTGAGTCAAGCCGCAGCTGGCACCGCAGCTCAGGCTGCTTCAGCGTCGACTTCCCCCTCGACAGCCGCGGCTTCGGCCGAAGCAACACCGGCGATTTCGACCGACACCGGCTCGTTGCCAAAGGCGACCACCATCGCTCCGACAGCGTCAGTGCCCGACGCAGCGACAGTACCCGCCACCGCGCGCACAACCAACACGGCGCCCCGCCAAGCACCAATCCCCGCGGAGGCACCGCGCACGACCCCGGTTCCCACCGCAGCCGAGTCGACGCAAGAAGACCAGATCACTCCGCTTCGCGGCATGGCTCGCACCCTCTCCAAGAACATGGACGAGAGTCTCACCGTGCCGACCGCGACGAGTGTTCGCACGGTGCCCGCGAAGCTCATGATCGACAATCGCATTGTCATCAACAACCACATGCGTCGCAGCCGCGGTGGCAAAGTTTCGTTCACCCACCTCATCGGGTGGGCGCTGATCCAGGCACTCACAGAGTTTCCCAGCCAGAACGTGGGCTACACCGAGGTCGGTGGCAAGCCGTCGGTGGTGGTGCCAGCGCACATTGGGCTCGGCATCGCGATCGATGTGCCGAAGGCTGATGGTACCCGGTCACTGCTGGTGCCCTCGATTAAGCGAGCCGAGACGCTCGACTTCAACGAGTACATGGCTGCCTACGAAGACCTGGTCAAGCGTGCTCGCGAGGGCAAGCTCGCCGCAGTCGATTTTCAGGGCACCACCATCTCACTGACAAACCCGGGCGGCATCGGCACGGTGCACTCGGTGCCTCGCCTCATGAGCGGCCAGGGATCGATCATTGGCGTAGGTGCGCTCGAGTACCCCGCCGAGTTCCAGGGCGCGTCAACCGAGGTGCTCACCAACCTTGGTATTTCGAAGACCATCACGCTCACCAGCACCTACGACCACCGCGTCATCCAGGGCGCGGGCAGCGGCGAGTTCTTGAAGAAGGTGCACGAACGTCTCATCGGTGGTCACGACTTCTACGAAGAGATTTTTGCCGCACTGCGCATTCCATATAAGCCAGTGCAGTGGGCATCAGACATTCACGTTGATGTCTCTGGTCAGGTTGACAAGTCCGCGCGAGTGCAAGAACTCATCAATGCCTTCCGCGTTCGCGGCCACCTCATGGCCGATATTGATCCGCTCGAATATCAGCAGCGCACCCACCCCGATCTTGAGATCGAGAACCACGGGCTCACCTTCTGGGATCTTGACCGAGAGTTTGTGACCGGAGGCATCGGCGGCAAGCGCACGATGTTGCTGCGCGACATTCTGGGCGTGCTTCGCGATTCGTACTGCCGCAAGATCGGCATCGAATACATGCACATCCAAGACCCTGCACAGCGCATGTGGATTCGCGAACAGGTTGAGGTCGTCTACGAGAAGCTCGGGCGCGACGCGCAGATGCGCATCCTCGAGAAGCTCAACGAGGCCGAGGCCTTTGAGACCTTCCTGCAGACCAAGTACGTCGGCCAGAAGCGCTTCAGCCTTGAGGGCGGCGAATCCGTTATTCCGCTGCTCGATGCGATGCTCATTGACGCCGCCGAAGACGGTGTAGACAGCGTCGATATTGGCATGGCGCACCGTGGCCGCCTGAATGTGTTGTCAAATATTGCGGGCAAGACTTACGGACAGATCTTCCGCGAGTTCGAGGGCACTGCCTCGGGGTCTGGCTCAGGTGACGTGAAGTACCACCTCGGCACCACAGGTGTGTTCACCGCACCAAACGGCACCAAGGTGCCGGTTCACCTCGCAGCAAACCCATCGCACCTCGAGACCGTCAACGGCGTGCTCGAGGGCATCGTGCGAGCAAAACAAGACCTGAAGCCAATCGGTTCGTTCACGACGCTGCCGATTCTCATTCACGGCGATGCCGCGATGGCTGGCCAGGGCGTCGTCTACGAAACCCTGCAGATGTCTCAGCTGCGTGGGTACCGCACCGGCGGCACGATCCACATCATCATCAACAACCAGGTCGGGTTCACCACCCTGCCACAAGACTCACGAAGCGCGATTTACTCGTCCGACGTGGGCAAGGTTGTGCAGGCGCCGATCTTCCATGTCAACGGCGATGACCCCGAGTCCGTCGTGCGTGTGGCGCAACTGGCCTACGAATACCGCCAGAAGTTCCACCGCGACGTGATCATTGACCTCGTGTGTTACCGTCGTCGCGGCCACAATGAGGGCGACGACCCGTCGATGACGCAGCCGCTCATGTACGACCTCATCGAGGCGAAGCGTTCAACCCGTCGGCTCTTCACTGCATCGCTTGTGGGCCGCGGTGACCTCACCGAAGAAGAGTACGAGCGCACCAAGGCAGACTTCCAGAGCCGCCTTGAGCAGGCGTTCCTCGAAACGCATGCCGCACAGACCGGCTCGATTCCGGTCATTGACCAGAGTGGCATCGCGCACCCTGCGACCGAGCCGATTCCAACGGTTTCGACCGTGCAGACTGCGGTTGATCGCTCGGTGGTTGAGCGCATTGGCGAGGCCCATGCGACCCCGCCCGAGGGCTTCACGGTGCACGCAAAGCTGCAGCAGTTGCTGAAAAAGCGTTTCGAAATGAGCCAGAACGGCGACGTTGATTGGGGCTTTGGCGAGTTGCTCGCCCTCGGATCACTGCTCATGGAGGGCACCGCGGTGCGCTTTGCGGGCCAAGACGCTCGACGCGGCACCTTCGCCCAGCGTCACGCGGTCTTCCACGACCGCGCGAACGGCCAGGAGTGGCTGCCACTGCTGAACCTCAGCGAAGACCAGGCCCGTTTCTGGATCTACGATTCGTTCCTGTCGGAATATGCGGCGCTCGCCTACGAGTACGGCTACTCACTGCAGCGGGAAGACGCGCTCGTTGTGTGGGAGGCCCAGTTCGGTGACTTCGTCAACGGTGCGCAGAGTGTGGTCGACGAATACATCGCAGCTGCCGAGCAGAAGTGGGGCCAGCAGTCCTCCGTCGTGATGCTACTCCCCCACGGCTACGAGGGCCAGGGCCCCGACCACTCGTCGGCTCGCATCGAGCGATTCCTGCAGCTCTGTGCTGAAGACAACATGATCGTCGCAAGGCCATCGACTCCAGCAAACTACTTCCATCTCTTGCGCCGTCAGGCCTACCAGCGTCCACGCAAGCCGCTCATCGTCTTCTCCCCGAAGTCGATGCTGCGCCTGCGCGGCGCTACCTCAGCCATCGAAGATTTCACATCGGGCCAGTCCCAGACGGTTATCGATGACGCGCAGGCGGCGAAGGATCAGGTCACGCGCGTGATTCTCACCTCGGGCAAGGTCTACTACGATCTGCTTGGCGCGCTTGAGAAGCAGCCGGCTCCCCGCATCGCACTCGTGCGCATCGAGCAGTACTACCCGGTACCAGCTGCAGAGCTTCGTTCGGTGCTCGCGGGCTACCCGGGCGCAGAACTCGTGTGGGTGCAAGACGAGCCAGAGAACCAGGGCGCGTGGCCGTTCATTTCACTCGAACTGGTCAAGCAGAGCGATGGCCGGGCGATTCGTGCGGTCACCCGCAAGGCATCGGCGGCACCTTCAACCGGCTCAGCCAAGGTGCACGCAATCGAACAGGAGCAGTTGCTGCGCCAAGCGCTCAGCTTCGACTCATAGGCCGCGAACGATTTCAGTGCGCCCACCCGGGCGCCACATCTGAGGCTCCCGGGTGCAGATGCTGTTGGGAGCCCCTTTTCGTCCCAGCACATCGTGTGTTTCGGTGACACCTGTCAGAAACAGGTCTATGCTGGCGAGATGAACCGAACGCTGAAAACCGCTCTTGCTACTGCTTCTGTCGCACTTGTTGCTCTCGGCCTCACCGCCTGCTCAGGCGGCGGCTCCTCATCACCCGTTGGCTCATGGGGCACCGACGCTCCTGGCGAAACCTCACTCGAGTTTGCCGAAGACGGCAGCTACTCAGGCTCGGACGGCTGCAACCGAGTGATGGGCAGCTGGGAGGCAGACGGCGATGTCTTCAGTGTTGGTCCCATGGCCACCACGATGATGGCGTGTGAGGGCGTAGACGTGTGGATGGTCGACCCTGCGT
>JAAZFP010000134.1 GCA_012511645.1 Microbacteriaceae bacterium | reverse complement strand
TCTTGTCGCGCTACCGCTCGTACCACGGCTCGACCGGCACCGCGATCACCATGACTGGTGAACCGCGCCGCTGGGCAAACGACGTCATCGACGGCGAGGTCGTGCACTTCTTCGGCCCCTACGCCTATCGCAGCGCGTTCTGGGCTGAGACCCCCGAAGAAGAGGCAACGCGTGCGCTTGAGCACCTCGAGCAGCAGATTCAGCTTGAGGGCCCCGGCACCATCGCCGCGATCGTGCTCGAGACAATCACCGGCACCAACGGTGTGTTCGTGCCGCCCCCCGGCTACCTCGAGGGCGTGCGTGCGCTCTGCGACCAGTACGACATTCTCATGATCTGCGACGAGGTCATGGTCGGTTTCGGTCGCACCGGTGAGTGGTTTGCCTACCAGGGCTTTGGGGTCAACCCAGACCTGGTTACCTTCGCGAAGGGTGTCAACTCGGGCTATGTGCCGCTCGGCGGCGTGGTCATCAGCGAGAAGGTGCACGATGCGTTCCGCACCCGCGCCTTCCCAGGTGGCCTCACCTACTCGGGTCACCCGCTCGCCTGTGCTGCGGGCGTTGCCTCGGTCGACGTGTTCGAAGAAGAGGGCATCATCGAGCGCGTGCGTGACCTTGGCGAACGAGTTGTTGCCCCACGCCTCGCCGAGCTCGCTACGAAGCACCCCTCCGTGGGTGAGGTTCGCGGCAAGGGCCTCTTCTGGGCGATCGAGCTCGTGCTCGACCGCGAGACTCGTGAACCGTTAATTCCGTTCAACGCGGCTGGTGAGGCGGCAGCACCGTTCAATGCGGTGGTCGCTGCGTGCAAGGATGGCGGACTGTGGCCGTTCGCTGCGGGCAACCGTCTGCAGATTGCGCCGCCGCTCATCATCAGCGAGGAAGACCTCGTGAAGGGCCTCGACATCATTGACGAGGCGCTGAGCGTCGCCGACTCCTACTACACCGGCAAGTAGTTCGAACGCGGTCGGGTTGTGTGATCTTTGAGTGTTCAACGGTCGCGCCGCCCGGCCGCTTCGGCGTATCTTGGCGCCATCGTCACACGAAACCATTGTCATTAGACATCACTGACACCGGTCACCATCGACCAATTGCAAGGAAGCGAAGAAAGCGAAATGGCAAAGTACAGAGTGCAAAACCCGGCAACCGGCGAGGTTCTCGAGTCGTTCGAGAGCGCAACCGACGAGCAGATTGATCAGGCGGTCGCAAGCGCCGACGCGGTCTACCGTGAGTGGCGCGAGAAGAGCGTGCAGGAGCGCGCCACCGTTGTGAAGCGTGTCGCCGAAATTTTTGAAGAACGCAAGGACGAGCTCGCAAAGCTCATCGCCCTCGAAATGGGCAAGACGATTGCCGAGTCAATTGACGAGGTCGAGTTCGCCCGCGACATTATTGAGTACTACGGTGTCTACGGCCCGGGGCTCATCACCGACTACGAGATTCCGAGCACCGTGCCTGGCAAGGCCATGATCGAGCATCGCCCGGTTGGTGTGCTGCTCGGCGTGATGCCGTGGAACTTCCCCTATTACCAGGTGGCCCGCTTCGCTGCGCCAAACCTCGTGCTCGGCAACACCATTCTGCTGAAGCACGCCGATATTTGCGCGCGCTCGGCGCTCACCATGCAGCAGATCTTCGAAGAGGCTGGCGTGCCCGTCGGCGGCTACCAGAACGTTTTCGCCTCGCACGATCAGATCGCGACGATGGGCGCCGACCCCCGGGTGCAGGGCGTGTCGCTGACCGGCTCTGAGCGCGCGGGCGCGATCATCGGCGAGCAGGCCGGGCGGCACCTGAAGAAGTGCGTGCTCGAACTCGGCGGCATCGACCCGATGGTGGTGCTCGATGCAGACGACGTCGCGGCGGTCGCGCGAGAGGCGTGGAATTTTCGCGTCTACAACGGCGGTCAGGTTTGCAACTCGAATAAGCGCATGATCGTGATGCACGACATCTACGACGACTTCGTTGCCGAGCTGAAGCGCCTCGCC
>JAAZFP010000133.1 GCA_012511645.1 Microbacteriaceae bacterium | reverse complement strand
CTCCACAACACCTCAAGGAGAGCCAGAATGGCACGTCTCGCAGGAGTTGACATCCCACGTGATAAGCGCGTGGAGGTGGCACTCACCTACATCTACGGAGTCGGTCGCACCAGTGCACTGAAGACCCTCGCCGACACCGAAATCGATGGAAACATTCGTGTGAAGGATCTCACCGACGATCAGCTCGTCGCCCTTCGCGATTACATCGACGCAAACTTCAAGGTAGAGGGTGACCTTCGCCGCGAGGTCGCAGCTGACATTCGCCGCAAGGTTGAGATTGGCAGCTACCAGGGTCTGCGCCACCGCAAGGGTCTGCCCGTGCACGGTCAGCGCACCAAGACGAACGCTCGCACCCGCAAGGGCCCGAAGCGCACCGTCGCCGGTAAGAAGAAGTAACCAGGTCAGCGCGACCACCTAATTTTCAGGAGAACACGTAATGGCTGCAACAAAGTCAGCGGTGCGCAAGCCGCGTCGCAAAGATAAGAAGAACGTGCTTGTGGGTCAGGCCCACATCAAGTCAACGTTCAACAACACGATCGTTTCGATCACCGACACCACTGGTGCCGTGATCAGCTGGGCCTCGTCAGGCGGAGTCGGCTTCAAGGGTTCACGCAAGTCGACCCCGTTTGCCGCGCAGATGGCTGCAGAGAGCGCTGCACGCAAGGCACAGGACCACGGCATGAAGAAGGTTGACGTCTTCGTGAAGGGCCCCGGCTCGGGTCGCGAAACCGCGATCCGTTCGCTGCAGGCTGCGGGCCTCGAGGTTGGTTCCATCACCGATGTGACCCCGCAGACCCACAACGGCTGCCGCCCGCCCAAGCGCCGCCGCGTCTGAATTTATGTCAAGCCGACTGTCGGTCGGCTTCGACGGCTGCCTCCGGCAGCACGGAAGTCAACCGACAGTCACCGCTTCACACGAGATTTTCTCTTCATTCCAAGACACCGCATGAGTCATATAGCGGACTCCAGCGAAAGGAACCAACACAGTGCTCATTGCACAGCGCCCCACCCTCACTGAAGAATCCATCTCTGAGTACCGTTCACGTTTTGTGATCGAGCCACTCGAGCCCGGTTTCGGTTACACCCTCGGCAACTCACTGCGCCGCACGCTGCTCTCGTCAATTCCCGGCGCAGCAGTGACCAGCGTTCGTTTCGAAGGTGTCGCTCACGAGTTCACCACCATCGCTGGGGTAACCGAGGACGTCACCGAGATCATCCTCAACATCAAGGACTTGGTTGTCTCGAGCGAGCACGACGAGCCCATCACCGCTTACCTGCGTAAGACCGGTGCCGGTGAAGTGACCGCCGCCGACATTTCGGCTCCCGCCGGTGTCGAGGTGCACAACCCCGAGCTCGTGATTGCTACGCTCGGTGACTCGGCTCAGTTCGAGCTTGAGCTCACCATCGAGCGCGGTCGCGGCTATGTGTCGGCTGCGCAGAACCGCAGCGAAGATGCCGAGGTCGGCCGCATTCCGGTCGACTCGATCTACTCGCCCGTGCTGAAGGTGACCTACCGCGTCGAGGCAACTCGTGCCGGTGAGCGCACCGACTTCGATCGCCTCGTCGTTGATGTGGAGTCGAAGCCAGCGATCAGCCCCCGCGACGCAATCGCTTCGGCTGGTTCAACCCTGGTTGAGCTGTTCGGTCTCGCACGCGAGCTGAACGTGGCTGCCGAGGGCGTCGAGATTGGCCCCGCACCCGCAGAGGTTGTCACCGACGGCGAGCTGTCGATCCCCATCGAAGATCTTGATCTCTCGGTGCGCAGCTACAACTGCCTGAAGCGCGAGGGCATCAACACGGTCAGCGAGCTCGTGGCTCTCAGCGAGGCACAGCTGATGAACATTCGCAACTTCGGCCAGAAGTCGGTGTTCGAGGTGCGCGACAAGCTCACCGAAATGGGTCTCTCACTGAAGGACGCCGTGCCCGGCTTTGACGGTGCACAGTTCTACAGCTACGAGGACGACGCAAACTAAGTTCATTCGGTCGTTTTCGACCACTCATTGCTTTTCGAAGCAGAGCATTCAACGGAGTACACCATGCCCAAGCCCAACAAGGGCCCCCGCCTCGGAGGCGGACCCGCCCACGAGCGTCTGATGCTGAACCAGCTGGCTGCCCAGCTCTTTGAGCACAAGCGCATTCAGACCACCGAAACCAAGGCAAAGCGCCTGCAGCCAGTCGCAGAGCGTCTGGTGACGTTCGCGAAGCGCGGTGACCTGCACGCACGCCGTCGCGTGATGCGTCAGATCCTCGACACCTCAGTCGTGCACGAACTCTTCACCGAGATCGCGCCGCTGGTTGAGAATCGCGAAGGTGGCTACACCCGCATCATCAAGACCGGTTTCCGCAAGGGCGACAACGCGCCCCTCGCAGTGATCGAGCTCGTGCTCGAGCCCGTCAACCCGAAGCCGAAACGAGAGAAGAAGGCCGCGGCTCCCGCAGCTGAAGCTGTCGTCGAGGTCGAAGAAGACGCTGAAGAGCTGTCGACCGAGGCCGCTGAGCTCGCAGTTGAGGCTGAAGAGGCGGTTGTCGCTGAAGAGGCTGCCGAAACCGCAGCCGAAGAGGCAGCGGAAGAGAAGTAACGCTCTTTCCTTTACGAACACCCCGTCATCGCACCTGCGAGGCGGGGTGTTCGTGTTTGTTATCCGGATACGGATGCGGTTGCAAAGAGGGCCGGTGCTGCTGGGAAATCGCGATCACCGAATGTCTTGCGCTCAGAGACGAATCTGCGTGAGTTTCGCGCTCATCGTCAGCGCAGATCCGGGGCGCCTTCGCTAGCTTCTCACCCGAACCGGACGCTCGGGCTCAGGAAGCTCGGCAGGGGTGATGAGTTCGTCAAGAGCTCGTTGCACGACCTGCGCGTAGGCGACTCCTCCGCTTGGGTTCGGGTGAATATCGTCCCCCGCAAGGCCACCAGGCACCTGTACAATCGCAGACTCCCAATCGGCGAGCGCCACGCCTCGATGCGCATCCGCGAAGGCACGCAGCTGACGGTTCACCTCGGGAATCCACCAGCGGTCACCGTAGGCGTTGACGATCACAACCTTGCGGCCGTTTGCCGCATGAAGGAGCCGCTCGAGGTCGGCATCGCTCACTGGCCCGTTTGTGCCGAGCCCGACAATGATCACCGGTCGAAGCTCGCCTCGCGCAGCGAAATCAGTCACGATATCGACACCCGCAGAAAGTCCGCGAGACACCGACGCATCGACCCAGATTTCTGGGAACGCCGCGGCGAGCTCGGGAACGCTCGCGAGCATGACTGAGTCGCCAACCGCGAAGAGCTCCCATGACTGAATCGGATCAGGGGGCGGAGGAGGCGGCAACTCAAAATCTGGCGCATCCTGCCAATTTGGATTGAACGCACCGGGGTCATCGTCGTTGCTGGGGCTCTTGGTCTCATTGGCTGAGGTGTGCGCGGCCCGCTGAGCGTCCGCGAGTCGTGCTCGCTGCTGTTGATCGTCGAGTGCCGCCGAACCTCGGTCAATGGCTGATGCGGCGCTTGACTGCGCAGGTGCAGTCACCATTGCGACGATGGTGGTCGGGAGGGTGAGTGCGATGAGCAGCACCAGCACGCTGGCCGACGCGAGGCGAGCGCCGTGCAGACGCAGTGGATGAAGCAACACGCCCATCGAGCGACGAATGCCGAGGCGCCGAATGGGCTGCTCGACGAAACGGTATGACAGGGCAGTGGCAGCAACGGTGAGCACCAGCACCGATATCGGCACCAACCAGGCCGCGCCGTCGGCGTCGGCGACGCCGCTGCTTTTCGCCCATCCGAGCATGATCACGAGGATCGGCCAGTGCCACAGATAGAGCCCGTACGAGCGGGCGCCGATCCATCGCAGTGGTGCGACGTCGAGCGCTCGACCGATCCAGGCGCCATCGCGTGTCGCTGCCCAGACGGAGATGAGGGCGGCCAGCGTGGCGAGCTGAAAGCCGCCCTGGAAGCTCTCAGGGCTGCCCTCGCGCAGCGTGAATGCCAGCACGCCGAGCACTGCGAGGCCGAGCACTGTGGCGGCGGCTAGGCCGAGCTGTTGCCACACTGGACGCACAGCGCGGTCGGTGCTGCGTGGGCCGAGTGCGCAGGCGAGCGCGACACCGATGAGCAGACCAAAGGTGTGACTGTCAGTGCCGAAATAGACCCTGGTCGGGTTTGCGCCGTTGAGGGAGAGCGTGACCATCCATGTCGCAGAGGCGATCGCTCCGGTGGTAAAGAACAGGGTGCGAGTCGCTCGGCCCCGCATGCGCAGTGCGAGGAGCAGCACGAGTGGCAGCACAAGATAGAACTGCTCCTCGATCGCGAGCGACCAGGTGTTGCGAAAGAGCTCGGGGTTGTCTCGCGCGAAATAGTCTGACCCGAGCGCAATGTAGACCCAGTTTGCGATGAACGCCGCCGCGCCACCAATCTGCGCGGCGATGTTCACGAGCACGTCGCCGCCAATCACGAGGGCAACGCTGGTGCAGATCAGAATCACCAGTGCGAGTGCGGGAAGCAGTCGACGTGCGCGGCGGCGCCAAAACTCACCGAGACGGATGCGCCCGTGGATGCGGTGTTCAGAAAGCAGAAGAGATGTGATGAGAAAGCCGCTGATTACGAAGAACACGTCAACGCCCAAAAACCCACCAGGCAGGGCCTCTGGCCAGAGATGGTAGATCAGCACGAGGCTGACCGCAATCGCCCTCAGCCCGTCGAGCCCGCCAAGGCGCGCGGTGCGGGTGCGGGGAAGAGATGCTGTAGCCATAGTGAGTCTGGGCGAGAAGGCGCCCCCGATAGTCTAAGCGCATGCGATTGCGTCTCGACCTCGGGTATGACGGAACCGATTTTCATGGGTGGGCGTCGCAGCCAGGGCTGCGCACCGTGCAGGGTGAGTTGGAGTCGGCTTTCGCCACATTGTTGCAGTCGGGTTCGGCCACGGCAGAGGCAGAGCGGCATCGACTCACCGTTGGCGGTCGAACTGATGCGGGGGTACATGCGAGGGGCCAGGTCGCTCATCTTGATGTGAGTACTGAGCTGGCGCCGAGAGTGACCGCGCGCAGGATCAATGGGCTGCTGCGTCGCCAGAGCGCGGCTGATGTGGTCGTACACGAGGTGCGTGTCGTGCCTGACGCGTTTGACGCTCGGTTCGGGGCCTTGACCAGGCGATACGAGTATCGCCTGCGTGGAGCCGGGACCAGGCGGGACCCGCTCGCCGCGCGCTTCACCGCTGACGT
>JAAZFP010000132.1 GCA_012511645.1 Microbacteriaceae bacterium | reverse complement strand
GTCGTGGGCGGGCTCGGCACGCGCGAACGCAAGGCGATGACGTTTGAGGTGGGCATTCGCAACGCAGGTCTCGGCCTGGGTCTGGTGTTTACCTTTTTCGGTGGGCTCGGAGGTATGGCCATCGTCGCAGGCTGGTGGGGCATCTGGGACATCATCGCCGGCATGATTGTTGCCGGGTTGTGGGCGCGTGGCACGAAGAAGCGCACCGGATCAAGCAAGGGTGATCCGAGCGGCAAAAGTGTGCCGCTTGCGTCAATGGCCGACGTCGATTCGAGCGGATCACCGGCTGCTGCCAGCGGTGCAGGGTCAATACAGCGTAAGGGCTCCGAATGACCCGAGTGTTGGTGACCGGCGGGGCCGGCTTTCTCGGGTCACACGTTGCCGCGGCCCTCGCGGCTCGAGAAGATGTTGAGCTTGTGGTTGCCGGCGATGTTCGCGAGCCCGTACAGCTTCCTCCGGGTGTCATATTCGCGACCTGCGATGTGACTGATGCACCGACCATTGCTCCGCTGATGCGCGAGCACTCGATTGATACGGTGGTGCACCTGGCCGCAATCGTGAACCCCGGCAAAGACGTGTCGCTTGAGTATCGAGTCGACGTGGAGGGCTCGGCGAATGTGCTCGCGGCCTGCGCCGAAACGGGAGTGGAGCGCATCGTCGTCTCGAGTTCCGGCGCCGCCTACGGCTACCACGCCGACTCACCGGCGTGGATCTGCGAAGACACTCCGGTGCGAGGCAACGACGAGTTTCCGTACTCACGGCACAAGCGTCTTGTCGAAGAAATGCTCGCGCGGTATCGCGAGCAGCACCCCGCACTCACCCAGGTGGTGTTTCGTATCGGCACGATCTTGGGGCCAACGGTGCAGAATCAGATCACTGCACTCTGGGATGGCAAGCGAATTCTGCACCTCGCAGGGAGTGACTCACCCTTTGTCTTCATCTGGGTCGAGGATGTTGCCGCCGCGATGGTGTTGGCCGCAACCGATGGCGCAGCCGGAATCTATAACGTCGCAGGCGATGGTGCCCTCACGGTACCCGAGATTGCGAGGCGGTTGCGCAAGCCGCTGCTGACGGTGCCAGCCTGGGCGCTGACTGCCGCACTCTGGGTGGGCAAGCGTTTGCGACTCACCGAGCACGGACCTGAAAAGGTGCGATTTCTGCGGTACCGGCCGGTGCTCCTGAATACCAAGCTCACGCAAGAGTTCGGGTTCACCCCCACCCACACGTCGCAGGAAGCATTTGAGGCCTATCTCGCAACGCACCCTGGCGTCGCAAAATAGGCCTCGCACGGTGACGACCGCCTGCGCGGCCGTCGACAAGAACTAGAGAATGCCCTCGAGCTGCTGCTCAATCTGCTGCTTCGGCATCGCACCGATCAGCTCGCGCACCTCTTCACCGTTCTGAAATACCTTCATCGCGGGAACGGAGGTGATGCGGTACTTGGCTGCAAGCGTGGGCTCTTCGTCCACGTTCACCTTGACGATGCGAATCTTGCCCTCGTGGTCGCTTGCGATCTCATCGAGCTCGGGCGCGACCATGCGGCACGGGCCGCACCAGGCCGCCCAAAAATCGACCAGCACGGGGATATCGCTCTGCAAGACGACCTTGTCAAAGGTCTGCTCGCCAACGTTAATAGCTTCTGACATGATGACTCCTTATGAATTCTCGGTGGCTGCGAGGTAGTGTTCGGCATCGAGTGCGGCCACGGTTCCCGAGGCTGCCGCGGTGATGGCTTGACGGTAGGTGGGGTCGACGACATCACCGGCTGCGAAGACACCCGACACTGAGGTTTGTGAGCTGCGGCCGTCAACCGCGATGGTGCCCTCGTCAGTGAGATCGAGCTTGCCGTGCACCAAGTGAGTGCGCGGATCATTGCCGATTGCGACGAAGAGACCGCCGATCTCGAGCTCGCTGCTGTCGCCGGTGACTGTGTCGCGCAGCGTCACACCGGTGACCTCGCCCTCACCATGAATGGCGGTCACTTCGCTGTTCCAGACGAACTCGATCTTTTCGTTGTCGAGCGCGCGCTGCTGCATGATCTTTGAGGCCTTGAGCGAATCGCGACGGTGAATCACATACACCTTGTCAGCGAAGCGAGTGAGGAAGGTTGCTTCTTCCATGGCCGAGTCGCCGCCGCCCACCACCGCAATGGTCTTCTCTCGGAAGAAGAAGCCGTCGCAGGTCGCGCACCAGGACACGCCGTGGCCGGTGAGACGCTCTTCATCGGCGATGCCAAGCTTGCGGTAGGCAGATCCGGTGGCGAAAATGACGGTCTTCGTCTCGTACACCTCACCGTCGCTCGTGGTGACGCGCTTTACGTCGCCATCGAGGTCAAGCTCTGAGACATCGGCGTAGAGCACCTTGGTGCCAAACCGCTCGGCCTGCGACTGAATCTTTTCCATCAACTCAGGCCCCTGGATGCCCTCAGGGAAGCCGGGAAAGTTCTCAACATCGGTGGTGTTCATCAGCTCGCCGCCAGGCTCAACCGAGCTGGCGATCAGCAGTGGCTCGAGGCCTGCTCGTGCGGCATAGATGCCCGCAGTGAAGCCGGCGGGCCCACTTCCGATGATGATGATCTGGTGCATGCTGCTCCTCGGCTCGCAATCGTTGATACTCCCTATAACCAATCCTAGGGTGGGGTTATTCCGCAGGGGCTGTTGGTGTGGTGCGTCGCCGGCGAATCGAGCGCCACACCCCGAAGCCAATGAGCAGCACTGTCGCGCCGCCGAGCACACTGAGCATGATGGTTTCAACCGACGCACGAAGGGTCAGTGGCTGCCGGGCAGATGCGTAGGTGTGTTCACCGTTCACATCGCGAACCTCAAGGAGCAGCCCCGCCTCACCAGACGACACGCGACTGCGCACGGGCACGAGCACCGAGGTGTTGCCGGTGGTAGGCACGACGGTCTCGAACCGATGCTCTTGCACACTGATCGTCGCCGAGGTCGCGGTCGCGCGGAGTGAGACCTTCGCCTGAAATGGTAGGGCGTTGGTGAGACGAACCGGCACTCGGGTCAAGGTTCCGACCAGCTGGGTGCTGTCCGTGGTGACGGGCTGCACCCCACGCAGCAACTGCTCATCACGCTCGCGCACCTCAGCGTCTTTCGCAGTGAACGACTCGTGCGGTGAGGCGTACCGGGTGGCAAATGCCTCAAGCACACGCACCCGCTGATATTGCGGGAGGTAATCGGGGGTTTCAAGCAGCGGTGCGAGCGCATCAATTTCAGCTGAGCGAGTGAGGGCGGCTCGCAGCAGTTCGCGCCGCTCTTCGAGCGACTCCCCCGCCCACAGCTGCGCGGTGCCCGTGGCCTGCGCCTGTTCGGCAACGGGCTGAGCCCAGCTGAGCGTTTGGAGCAGTTGGAAGACCAGTGTCGGGTCGGCTGATTGCGCGGTGGCACCTCGGTCAAACGCGATAATCATGCCCGGTGCCGCCGAGCGAAGGCCAAGGGCGAGTTGCGCTGACAGTGCGGCGAGTCCGGCGGTGCGCTCGGTGACGGTGCTGCCGGTCAGCGCCTGCGTGACCGCTGTGCCCGCGATATCGTCACTAATGATGGCTTCGAATGAGCCAATTGTGGCGTGGGGCGCTGTTGCATCTCTGACGTTCGATGCATCGAGCACGACGGTGGTGATGCCGCTGCGCTCGAGCAGTGCGAGTGTCGCGGCGCCTGTGTCACCGGGAGCCGGCCACGCGGCAAGACGCGATCCTTCGAGCGTCATCAGTTCGGCTGTGGTCGGCACCCCGGTGATTGGTTCCGACGGCTCACTCGGATCTGCGGGGTCCACTGGTTCGCCCGGATCCGCGGGTGCCGGGTCGTCACCGACAACGGTGGGGTCACCGTTCTCGCCACCTGCTTCGTCACCATTCACCTCACCCGGTGCGGTGGCGTCAGCGTGTTCTGGGTCAGCAGGGTCGGGTGTTTCGGGCACGGGAAATGATCCGAGCTGTGTGATGTAGTCAAAGCCCAGCGGCTCGAGCAGCTGCTCAAACCCGAGCGCTGCCTGCACCGACACATCGGCATCAGCCAGTTGCAGGAGGAACACCGATGAGGCGCGCGCTTCGAGGCGCTGAACGAGCTCGCGAGCGTTGGCCGGGGCGTTTTCACCGAGGCCACGGGTGCCAACAAGAATGCGAGGATCAACCGCGATTGTCGCGAACTGCTCTTCCGCCGCGGTGAGCAGGGTCAGCAGTGCCGGGGCGACGTTGGCGAGCTCATCAGCCGTGGGAATGCCCAGCACGGTTTCGGGCAGCACGAGCGGCACGATCAGGGTGTACGGAATGGGCTGGGCCGCAGCGATTGGCCCCCACACGAAGTGTGTGGTTGAGGCGATGAGGGCGGTGTTGTCAGTGGTGACTGCGGTGGCTTCGATCGGGTCAAACTGCGCATTCAGCGCATACACACCCGGTTCGCGCGGCAGTGCGAGCGGTAGGTCGCTGCGGTTCACGGCGAACTCGATGATCAGTTCGGCGCCCGCAGCAAGCTCGGCTGTGTCGGCCTCGGCAATCACCTCGCGGGTGTCACTCGCATCATCCTCCGACTGCTCAGCCGTCTGTTCGGTGTCGGTGGGCGTGATCGAGAGCGAAATGCTGCCTGGGGCGAGGGGTTCATCCTCGAGATTGCGCAGCACCGCACGAAACTCGAATGAGTCAGCGGTCAGGTCGAGCGTCGGGGTGGCGGGTGCTGCGATCAGGGTGACGTTCGGCGCCGCGACGGCCACGACCTCGTCTTCGGTCACGCGGGTGTCGGCAGCTGCGGCCGCGGGAGCCAACAACGGCGCGACGAACGCCGTGCACGCAACCAGCGCAGGTATCGCCCAGAGCGCCGCGTGAGTGCGGCGTGTGCGTGCAGCGCGGTGACCCGAGCGGGGTCGATCAAGTGCGCTGCGAACCATAGGGCAAGTGTAGGGCGCCCTGTGGGTGCGGGGCTGTGTGTGACGACGGGTACCCTTGACACATGCGTTCTCTTGCCGAATCGATGGCTGCCATGCGCGCCATTGCCGAGTCTCGAACGGTCAGCACCCTGGCGACGGCATTTGATGCCGCCGGGCACCAGTTTGCTCTCGTCGGCGGCCCGGTTCGTGATGCCCTGCTCGGTCGCGACGTGACTGACCTTGACTTCACCACCTCAGCCAGGCCCGACGAGACCCGGGCGATTCTTGAAACCCTCACTGAGACGATTTGGGATGTGGGTCGTGACTTTGGCACGATCGCCGCGCAGGTGCACGGCAACCAGGTCGAGATCACCACGTTTCGAGCCGATAGCTATCAGCAGGACTCGCGAAAGCCAGCGGTGGAGTTTGGCGACACCATCGAGGGTGACCTGGTTCGACGTGATTTTACGATCAACGCGCTCGCGCTGATGCTGCCATCGCTGCGGCTTGTCGATGTGTCGGGGGGCGTGGAAGATGTGCTTGCCGGCAGAATTGCCACACCCGGCCCGGTCGAGGTCTCGTTCAGCGATGATCCGTTGCGCATGATGCGGGCAGCCCGTTTCACGTCGCAACTCGGGTTTGAGGTTGCGCCAGAGGTGCGACTGGGCATGGCGGAGTTTGCCGAGCGCCTCGACATCATTTCGGCCGAGCGGGTGCGCGACGAGTTTGTGAAACTCTTGAACACCGCCGACCCGATCCCGGGCATTCGCCTGCTCGTCGAGACTGGCCTCGCCGAGCGATTTCTGCCCGAACTCACGGTGCTGCTCACCACTCAGGATGATCACGGCCGGCACAAAGATGTCTATGAGCACAGTCTCACCGTGCTGCGTCAGGCCATAGCTCTGGAAGAGTCGCGTGGGCACAGCCCCTCCCCCGACACGGTGTTGCGCATCGCCTCGCTGCTGCACGACATCGGCAAACCAACGACGCGACGCTTTGAACGCGGCGGTGTGACCTTTCATCATCACGATGTGGTGGGCGCGAAGCTTGCAAAGAAGCGGTTGCAGGCGCTGAGGTTTGACAACGACACCACAAAGCGCGTGGCGATGCTCATTGAACTGCACCTGCGGTTCTTTGGCTACAGTGACCAGCCGTGGAGCGACTCGGCGGTTCGCCGATATGTGCGCGACGCTGGCGAAGAGCTTGAGCGACTGCACATTCTGACCCGTGCCGACGTCACGACCCGCAACCGGCGCAAGGCCGAGCGGCTCGAGCACGCCTATGACGATATTGAGCGCAGGATCGGGGAGCTCGCCGAGGCCGAGGAACTTGCCGCGGTGCGGCCCGAACTCGATGGTGCGCAAATAATGCAGCTGCTCGACATCGGGCCCGGCCCGAAAGTGGGCGAGGCATATCGATTCTTGCTCGAGGTTCGGCTCGATGAGGGGCCGATCGGTGAGGCCGCTGCCGAGGCGCGGTTGCGTGAGTGGTGGGCTGAACAGCAATGAGTGTTGACGCGTGGTTTGATGGTGTCTCGCGGGTGTTGTTTGTGCACGCGCACCCAGATGACGAGAGTATTACCACCGGCGGCACCCTGGCCGCTCTCGCTGAGGCTGGTCGTGAGCCGCTGCTCGTGACGCTCACCCGGGGCGAGCAGGGCGAGGTGACGCCTGGCCCGCTCGCAGCGCTTGCCGGCACCCACGGCCTTGCGGTGGTGCGGCAAAACGAGTTGCAGACGGCGCTTGGCATGCTCGGCGTGACCCGCCACGCATTCTTGGGGGTGACGCCGGCTCGTGCGGCAGACCTTGAACCTGTGATTTATGAGGACTCTGGAATGCGCTGGGGCGCAGATGGTCGAGCTGAGGCCAGTGGTGAGGCTGGGCCCGATGCGCTGACCTCGGTGCCCGCGGTCGAGGCACTGAACGATCTGCTTGCGGCCGCGTTCGAGGCTGGCGCGCAGGCCATCGTCAGTTATGACGATGGTGGGGGCTATGGTCACCCGGATCACGTGCGCGCGCATCAGCTCGCTCGTGCGGTGGCGCACGCGCTTGAACTGCCGTTCTGGGAGATTGTCGGACCCGATGCCGAAGGCGATGACCTTGAGCGATATGACATCGCCCCGTGGTTCGATCGCAAGGTTGCGGCGCTTCGTGCGCACGCCACGCAGGTCACCGTGGATGGCGAAGACCTGGTGCATGTTGGCGGCCAGCGCCACCCAATCGGTGACACAGAGTCGTATCGCAGGCGTTGACCTGTTAACATAGACAGGTTGTCTGTGTGTTCTGCGCTCTGCAGGTCACCCGGGCACATGCATAAACACCCTCCTGTCACAGAAATCCTGTGGCCGCGTAGTCCGAAGGAGGTGGGTCAGTAATGCATCCTTATGAACTCATGGTCATCCTCGATCCCGGGATCGACGAGCGCACCGTGGCACCCAGCATCGACAAGTTTCTGGGCGTCGTTCGCACCGCAGGTGGCGAGGTGCAAGAGGTTGATATCTGGGGCAAGCGTCGTCTCGCCTATGAAATCAACAAGCACAGCGAAGGCATCTACGTTGTGGTGAACTTCACCGCGACCCCTGAGGCCACCGCAGAGCTCGATCGTCAGCTGGGCCTCAGCGAAGCCGTGCTTCGCACCAAGGTGCTGCGCGCAGACGAGCTCATCGCACAGCGTGCCGCTCAGGCGAAGCACGATCAGGCAAAGGCCGCTCGGGCCGCGAAGCAGGGCGCGTAGGCCATGGCCGGCGAGACCGTGATCACGGTGGTGGGCAACCTCACCGCTGATCCTGAGCTGAAGTTTGCGAGCAACGGAACGGCGTTCGCGAACTTCACCATCGCTTCAACCCCCCGCACGTTTGACCGTCAGGCAAACGAGTGGCGCGACGGCGAGGCGCTGTTCTTGCGCTGCACCGTCTGGGGCAACGAGATGGCACAGCAGGTCGCTCAGTCGCTCGCTAAGGGCATGCGCGTCATCGCAAGCGGCCAGCTGCGGCAGCGCAACTACCAGGACAACGAGGGCAACAAGCGCTCGTCGATGGAGTTGCGTGTCGACGAGATCGGTCCGTCGCTCCGTTACGCAACGGCGCAGGTGTCACGCACCCCGCGCCAGGGCGGTGGCGGTGGTGGCGGCTTCGGCGCTCAACCAGCAGGCCAGAGCGACTGGGGCAAGCCCGCTGCTCCTCAGGGCGGCGACAATCCGTGGGGCGCTCCGAGTGGGCCCGCACAGGGTGGTGGCTTCGGCTCCGGTTTTGACGACGAGCAGCCCTTCTAATTAGCTTCGCCCTCTCGAGGGCAGACAAACGAAAAGAGATTCATCATGGCAGGAAAGGCAGGCGGCGCAGGCCGCAAGCCGGGTCGCGGTAAGAACGCAAAGGTTCTTGCACCGGCTAAGAAGCAGACCGTGGGTGTTATTGACTACAAAGATATCGCCACGCTCCGCAAGTTCATTTCTGAGCGCGGCAAGATCCGCGCCCGTCGCATCACCGGTGTGTCGGTTCAGGAGCAGCGTCTGATCGCAAAGGCAGTGAAGAACGCCCGCGAGATGGCACTGCTCCCCTACGCCGGCAGCGGCCGCTAAGGAGGGGAATCATGGCAAAGGTGATTCTGACACATGAGGTCACGGGTCTCGGCAGTGCCGGTGACGTCGTTGACGTGAAGAACGGGTACGCTCGCAACTACCTCGTGCCGCAGGGCTACGCGGTGCACTGGACCCGCGGTGGCGAGTCGCAGGTTGAGCAGATTCGCAAGGCCCGTGAGGCTCGTGCGATTGCAACGGCCGAAGAGGCTGAGGCGCTGAAGGCAAAGCTGCAGGAGGGCAAGATTCGTCTGCACGCAAAGTCGGGCGCTGAGGGTCGTCTCTTTGGCTCGGTGAAGACCGCTGCTGTTGCGGCGGCAGTTGCTGCTGCAGGGCTTGGTGAGATCGATAAGCGCAAGATCACGCTTCCTTCGATCAAGACCACTGGCGAGTACAACGCTGTCGTGCACCTGCACGATGGCGTCAAGGCTGACATCGTGCTTCAGGTGATTGCCCAGAAGTAACGACGATTCTTTCTGAATCAGGGCGGGGGCCATGTGCCCCCGCCCTTCGTCGTTCTGCCCGTGTTTTGCGCCTGCTTGCAGAGACATTGATCACGCGCTGCTGTCTGCTTGGCGTTTACCAGGGGTTTTCTTTTATTCGTGCTGCAATATATTTTCGCAAGGCCGAAAAATCGGAACTGGTCTCTTGACACCGCCTCGTTCTCACGATACTTGTCCACAGGTGTCACTCCCCGGGGTGGTTCAAGGTGCACCTGAAGGTTGATCAACTTCACAACTGTGGAGAAATAAAAGCCCAGGTGAGAGCCTAAATATCTGCGTCACAATGAGATTTCTCCACACCTTATCCACAAGGGTGGGGAAAAAACTCACGAGAAACCGGTGAGTTATTCACCGAGTTATCCACAGGCAAGGCTCGGTCTGGTTTGCCGGGGTTGCCCCGGGGGCCTAACGTGAATGTCGGTGGTCTCATGTCTACTGGGTAAACAGCAGATGCGAGGGTTCTTCGCTTTGAACCGGCCTCGTTGAAAGGAGAAGAACGTGTCGATAGCTCATCTCGGGATTTCTGATGCGCCACCCGAGTACTCGGACGATCTTCGCGGTTTCGAGCGAACACCACCGTATGACCTTCTGGCTGAGCAGAGCGTGCTCGGTGGCATGATGCTGTCGAAAGATGCCACTGCTGATGTCACGGGTGTGCTGCACGGCAGTGATTTCTATGTGCCGAAGCACGAAGTCATTTATGAGGCAGTGCTCACCCTCTATGCACAGGGTGAACCGACCGACGTTATCACCATCACCGATCAGCTCACCAAGACTGGCGATCTGCAGCGCGCCGGCGGTGTCGAATACCTGCACACGCTGACCAGCATCGTGCCGACCGCGGCGAATGCCGGGTTCTACGCTGAGATTGTCGGCGAGAAGGCGCTGCTGCGCCGACTCGTTGAAGCGGGCACCCGCATCACGCAGATGGGCTATGCGGGTGAGGGCGAAGCGGTTGACCTCGTCAATAATGCGCAGGCCGAGATCTACGCGGTCACCGGTGCCGAGCGCACCGACGACTATGTGCCGCTCTCGGCGGCGGTTGATGCCGCAGTGCAAGAGATCGAAAAAGCGCAAATGCAGGACGGGGGCATGCTCGGCGTGCCGACCGGGTTTGCTGAGCTCGACGAAAAGACGAATGGTTTTGCCCCGGGCCAAATGATCATTATCGCCGCGCGTCCCGCCATGGGCAAGTCGACGCTCGCGCTCGATGTTGCCCGATCAGCTTCGGTGCACCACGAGGCCACCACTGTGTTTTTCTCACTTGAGATGGGTCGTGCCGAGATCGCCATGCGTCTGATTTCTGCTGAGGCCGAGATTCCACTGCAGGTGCTTCGCAAGGGCCAGCTCGATAACCGCGATTTTCAGAAGCTTGCGGCGACACAGGCCCGCATTAATGATGCGCCGCTCTTCATCGACGACAGTCCCAACCTCACCCTGGTGGAGATTCGTGCGAAGTGCCGACGTCTGAAGCAGCAGCACAACCTCAAGATGGTGGTCATTGATTACCTCCAGTTGCTCTCTTCTGGCAAGAAGTCCGAGAGTCGTCAGCAAGAGGTGAGTGAGTTCTCGCGTGCGCTCAAGCTCCTCTCGAAAGAGCTCGAGGTGCCGGTGGTCGCGCTGTCACAGCTCAACCGTGCCTCGGAGCAGCGGTCAGACAAGATGCCCGCGATTAGCGACCTTCGAGAATCGGGCTCGCTTGAGCAAGACGCCGACATGGTGATCCTGCTGCACCGCGAGTCGACCTATGAGAAAGACAATCCGAGGGCTGGCGAGGCCGACCTGATCTTGGCCAAGCAGCGTAACGGCCCCACAGGCACGGTTACCGTCGCCTTCCAGGGGCACTACTCACGCTTTAAAGATATGCCGAGCGGGCTGTAGCACGGTACTGATGTGCTGAGCGCCGACATGCGGTGTAGATCGGCAGTCTCGTGCGGATGAGGCTCTCAGACGCGGCAAGATAGACTGCTAGGTGGCCGAGAAAGGGGTGCACGTCCATGCATGCAGCGAACAGACCAACCACTTCCTCGACTTCGACGTCAGCCCGCTCTGCTCGCATGGCAAAGGTGCTGCGTGCCGCAGTGCTCTTCATCGCCGGTGTCGTGATCGCGCTCACGGCATCGCTCCATCAGCAGGTTTCGTTCGATGTGATGTTGGTGCTTGCTACCCTCACACTGATCGGCATCGCCACCATCGTCGAGTACCTGGCCAACCGAGGCACCGCAGAGAGCTGGTGGATCGCCGCTCGAGCCATTGTGGCGTTTGGCGCAGCCGGAGCGTTGCTGGCTATCACCGACACGATCGGCCTCGCGCTCGTCACCGCGCTGTGGGCTGCCCTCACCGCAGTGATCACCCTGATGCGACTCGTCCGCGGCGTTCAGCCCCGTCGTGTTGCGCTGCCTTCACTGTTGCTCAGCATTGCCCTCGCCGTGCTCGTCATTGTGGTCGCGCAAGATCCGGTCGCGGTCACCGGTTTCTTTGGTGCCTATGCAATTCTGCGCGGCGTGTTCCTCGGCATTTCAGCTTTTGAAGCTGCTCCAGAGGTGCAGCCGCCTACTCCCAACGCCGACACGGTCGAGCGTTGACCTTTACTAGTGGAAACAAGATGACTGAACCAACTCCATCAGAACAGCCTCAGACTCCGTCACGAAAAGATCGACTGCGGCCCGCTGAGCTGCTCATTTTCGCGGGTGTGCTGGCCGTCTTCTCTGGGCTTATCGTGCTGCTCGTGCTGCGCACCCCGGATGGTGTTGCCGACTTCGCGAAGGCCGGTATTGTCGCTGGCAGTGTGTTCATCATCGTGCTGATCATCGTTGCCCTGCTTGGCTTGGGCGGCGACCCGAGTGATGAAGATCTCGAGGCGCGAAAAGATCTCCAAGACCCGAACCGCGGGCACTAACCGTCAGCGCGGACGTTCGCCGCTTTCTCCGAATGTGAGCGACGGCGTGGCTTTGGGCGTCGAGCCCAGGCCCTCGCATCGCGGCCCGAAAGGGCAAGCAGCACGAGAATATCCAACGCAACCGTTAAGAGCGTCGTGCGAATGGTGATCTCTTCGTTGCCAAGAAAGTACTCGACCGCCGAAGTCATAACGCTGAGTGTCAACACACACATCACAATCACGCGAGCCGCGTTGCTGCCGCGCCAGATTGCCCACCCGAAAATCACCAGCAGTACGACGGTGAGCGCACCCACCCCGAAGACCAGCCCCAGCACATAGGGTGCAATATCGTCTTCGACATCGGCAAGCTCGACAATTTCTGGCCACATCAGCCAGAACGTGAGGAGCCAGAGCACGCCGGCAACGGCACGCGCCCACACGAAGATGGCCCCGAGCGCAGTGGTCAGCGGCCGTTGCGCACTGACCGCATATGTGTCGGCCTCGTGAGTAAGCAGCGCAGAAGCCGGCTCAATTGCAGAGCGCTTTTCTGGTTGACGCACGTTCACGAGCGCACCTCGCCATCCGTGGTGTGGCGTTCAATGACGTCCTGTTCCGACGGATCGCGCTGCACTGATAGCCCGCGAAGATCAAGAATCGGCATATTCCCATCGGTACGGATGCTGTCACCGCCGCCATTGCGGGAATGATACCCGGTCGAAAAGTCTTTCAACACTTCCAACGCAACCGCAGGGTTCGCATCGCGAACCGTCTTGATGATGTGGTCTCGCTCAATATCGGTGTCAGCATCGATGCGGTGTGTGACCTGCAGGGTGAAGAGGGAGAGGCCGACCGCGCGATCGAACGTGCCAGCCGCGAGCCAGTCCACCCGCGCCCCACCGGGCAACAGCCACCCGTCTGGAGTACGCCAAAACCGTACATGGTGTCGCTTCGCGGGATTGCCTGCAACTTCCTGCTGATAGGCGAAGTCATGCACCCGACCGAAGAGAAAGAGCGGGCTCACCGGAGCCTCGTGATAGCTCTTGCGGGTGATCGTCGACGTGACGATGCGGAGCGAACTGCGCAGCGTCACGGGGTCGGCCTTCGTCCACTCGGCAGCTTGCATTGCCTGATGAAGGGCGGCCTCATCGCCGAGCAGCGAAAGGTTTATGGGGTCACCGAGCAGGCCGTCACTGGTTCGCGTGCGGCCAATGAAGTAATCGGGCACATAAATGGTGGTCAGCACGCGGTGAACG
>JAAZFP010000010.1 GCA_012511645.1 Microbacteriaceae bacterium | reverse complement strand
GGCCAGACGATGAGTATTAGGGTGCCCGGGTGAAGTTCTTGGTGCGGCTCGCTGATGAGCTCGGCTTCGTACGCGATGTGAGCATCTCGTGCGATATCACGGCAACAATCGGTGATGCCGCGCTGGCGCTGCGTCACCCGGGTGACATGCACGAGCAGACACGAGCCAACCGGGTCACGAAGCAGGGCCCCTGGACATTGGTTGGGGAGTCGCCATCTGGTGCGGGGCGCCAGCTTCTCGACCCAATGACACCGCTCGCCACGTCCGGACTGCAGTCGGGATGGCAGGTGACGGTTGTGAGAGAGTTCGCATCTGCCGCGCCGCGCGCGCGGCAGATGCGTGGCACGGTTGAGGTGCTCACTGGATCGCAGCAAGGCGCCCGTTTCAGTCTGGTGCGGGGTGAAAACACGATCGGTCGTGACCGCCGCAGCCGTGTCAGAATCGATGACCGTAGCGTATCCCGGCAGCACGCGGTGATCGACGCGACTGAGCACCTGGTATTGCGTGACCTGGGGTCTGCGAACGGTACGCGGGTCGAAGGGGCGGCTGCACAATCCGTGTCGCTTGCGCGCACGAGCGAGGTTACCGTCGGGTCAGTCTCGTTTCGCATCGTGCTCCTCTCTGATGGCATACCGCGCGAGAGCATCCCTGTCGCGCCCTGGCACATGCATACGCGCGCGCCGCAGCTCGCGAGAACCGTGACCCGAGTCGAGCACCAACTCCCGCGACCCCCGTCGCCCTCTGAACCTGCCAGGCTTCCCCTCATTGCGATGCTTGCACCAATGGCGATGGGTGTTGCGATGTTCACGGTGACACAGTCGCCGATGAGTCTCATGATGGTGGCGTTCACCCCGATGATGATGGTCGGTTCATGGCTTGATCAACGGCTTTCTGGGCGAAAGCGCCGAGCGCGTGAGCTGGAGCGCTTCAGGCAGACACTCGTTCGAGAACGCGACGAGTTGCGTACGTTGCAGGCACGCGAACGAACGGAACGAACACATGAAGCGGCAGGCCTCGACCAGCTCGCACAGGCAGTGGAATCGAGAAATGAGGTGCTCTGGTCGAAGCGTTCAACTGATGCGGCAGTGCTGGAAATTCGACTCGGAGAAGGTGCCGTACAGAGCAACATCAGCGTGCAGCTCCCTGAGCGCCACGATGCCGCTCCCGAGGAATGGGAGATGCTCAAGGAGGTCGCAACGGAGATTGCGCAGATTGGTCCTGTGCCGGTGACCGTGCGTCTGGGGGAGAGCGGTTCGCTCGCTATCGTCGGCGAGATGCCCCACGCTGCCTCAATCGCTCGAGCAGTCCTCGTGCAGGTTGCGTCTCTCTATTCCCCAGCAGATGTCGTGATCGCGGTGATTGCGGCAGACGCGCATCGCGGCGGGTCGTGGCAGTGGGCGAAGTGGCTTCCGCATGTGGCGCAGCAACCGAGCCCGATCACCTTCTGGCCCCTCGCCGACACGTTCGCGGCCGCACTGCAGCTCATAAGCGAGTGCGAGCAACTCGTTGAACAACGGCGGGCCGCCGCGCAGCACGCGAGGGTGCAACACGGAGTGGCGAGGGAGCGATCGGTGGTGATGCTCGTGCTTGATGAGGGGCTTGAGCACGAGATTCGCGCTCGCTTAATCACCCTTGCAGAGAGTGGACACACGAGCGGCGTGCACCTCGTGTGGGTTGCGTCGCATCGCTCTCGCGTGCCTGCTGCGTGCCGAACGACCGTCGAATGGTGCGGTGATGACTCGACAGCTCGAGTGTGGAATTCCAATCAGGGGCGCCAGGTGACGCTCCAGTGCGTCGAGATGCTCGACGAGCAGCGAACTGAGCAACTCGCGAGGCTGCTCGCTCCGGTGCGCGACGCGTCGGTGATGTCGTCGGCAGCGCAGGACTTGCCCAGCCTGGTGCGCTTTCGCGACCTGCACGCCGGTGACGTGCTCGAGAGCTCCGACTCGATCGTGCACCGCTGGCGAAGCAATGGGACCTTGATGGCGGAGTGGCGTGATGGTGAGGTTCGTGAAGCGATTCGGCTCGCAGCGGGAGTCGGGCAGGGCAGTGATGGACTCGTCACACTTGACCTGAGGGCTCACGGGCCCCACGCGCTCGTGGGAGGCACCTCAGGGTCGGGAAAATCTGAGTTCCTGCAGACCTGGATCATGAGCCTTGCAGTGAACCTCAGCCCCGACCGAATGTCACTGCTGCTCGTCGACTATAAAGGTGGCGCAGCGTTTGCGGAATGTGCCGAGCTGCCACACACGGTGGGGCTGGTGACGGATCTCACGCCTACCCTTGCAACCCGTGTGCTCGCCTCAATCCGGGCCGAGCTGAGGCACCGTGAGCAGGTGCTCGCACGACACGGGGCAAAAGATCTGAGTGACATGGAGCGCCGCAGTGATCCAGCCGCACCGCCCGCACTCATCATCGTGATTGACGAGTTCGCGACGCTTGTCGCCGAGATCCCCGAGTTCGTTGACGGGGTCATCGATATCGCTCAGCGAGGGCGGTCGCTCGGGCTGCATCTCATCATGGCTACACAGCGACCCTCTGGAGTGATCCGCGAAAACCTGCGCGCAAACACCAACCTGAGAATTGCGTTGCGCATGGCAGATGCAGCCGACAGCAACGATGTTGTTGGGGTGAATGATGCGGCGCTGTTCGATCCGCAGATTCCCGGCCGGGCAATGATGACGTTCGGTGCAGGGAGGGCGCAACCGTTCCAGAGCGGATACTTAGGCGAGGCAGATGAGGGCCAACCGGCGGTGGGTCTCGAAGTGCGCACGATTGCGTTCGCCGAGGGTGAGCCGTGGCACGATGTGGGACAGGCGTCGGCTGGGATACCGAATGAAGTTTCGAGCTCAGCTCATCCCCGTGATATCGAGCGGGTGCGAGATCAGGTGCTCGCCGCTGCGAGATCCGCGCGACTCTCAGCTCCGCGGAGACCGTGGCTTGACCCACTGCCGCTCGTACTGCCCCTCGTCACAGTCGGAATGCAGGGCAGTGCGCACGGTGAAGCCACGCCGACCGGCATCCCGCTTGGGCTCGCCGACCGGCCTGACGAACACACACAGCCCGCCGTGATCATCGACTTTGATGACCTTGGCAACATCGCATTCATTGGCGCAAGTGGCACCGGAAAAACCAGTGCGCTCGTCACCCTTGCAGCGGCGCTCAGCAGTCGTGCGGACGGTGATCCAGTGCACATCTTTGCGATTGATTCGGCCAGCGGCGCGCTCGGCGGCCTGCTCGAACTGCCGACGGTGGGCGCGGTAGCGATGGCACACGACACCGAGCTCAGAGGCCGCGTGATGCGGCATGTGGCGGCTGTCGTGCAGCGCCGCACGGGTGCGTTTGGCGCGGTCGGTGCAGCTCACCTCGCGGCCTACCGCAACGCAGTCGCCAGCACAGAACCGCGCGTGGTGCTACTCATTGATGGGTTTCATGTGCTGCGTCACGCCAGCGAGCAGCGTCGCGGTCGCGACACATTCATCGAAGACCTCACCGCAATTGCGCAGGGTGGCCGATCAGTTGGGGTGCATGTGGTGTTGACGACTGACCGCAGCGCCGCGGTGCCCGCATCGCTTGGCGCTACCGTCCAAGCCCAGTTTGCGTTCAGAAGCGCTTCGGCGACCGAGGCAGCGTTTCTCGGGATCTCGAGTGACCGATTGCGTGACGCCGAGGCGGGGCGTGCGGTTCGCGTGGAGACTGGCGATGAGGTGCAGATCGCGGTGCTTGGCACGTCTGCTGACCTGAGTGATCAGCTCACAGAGGTGACCGCGCTCGGACAACGCTTGCGGGCACAGGGCTGCGTTCCCATTCCTCGCGTGCGCAATGCTCCCGAGCGGCTCACGCTCGAAGAGGTGCCGGGAGAGAGCGACGGTCTGCCGGTGATTGGGCTAGACACCATCGACCTTGCTCCGATGGGGCTGCCGACAGCAGGGCTCGCTGTCATCTCTGGCCCGCCTGGTTCGGGCGTGTCAACGACGTTGGTCGCCGCGGTCGCGGCGGTCAGCCGTTGGGCCGTGAACCGGCAGGAGAAGGTAACGCGAGTGTTGTTCACGCTGGCAGTCGATGCGGTGGGTGGCACCAGTCGCCGTCTTCAGTGGGATCATGTGGCTCGCGGAGCAGCAGAGATTGTGCGCTCGTGGAACGAACTGGGTGCTCTGCTTGACCCGTTGCGCGCCGCAGCAGAGGCGTGTTCCATCGCGAACCGTCGGCTGGTCATCGTCGTGGAACAGTCGGCGGATGCGGCCGGAACCGAAGCGATGCCCGTGTTGACTCAGATTGCGGCACTGGCTCGAAGGTCGCAGGCGCTCGTGTTGTTCGACTGTGACCCTGGACGAGCGTCTGGTGTGTGGGAGCTATTTTCCGTCCTTCGACACCCGAACTGGGGC
>JAAZFP010000131.1 GCA_012511645.1 Microbacteriaceae bacterium | reverse complement strand
GGCTTCGCCCGATTCGATGCCGAGGCTGACGCTGACGCGCAGGCTGTGCTCGCCCAGGCCATTGCGGCCGGTCACGACGTGCAGCGCTTTGGCAAAGTCACCCCATCGCTCGCACAGATTTTCAAGGAGGTCGTGCAATGACCACGCAACCCAGCACCATGCAACCCGCCGACACCCGCGCTCCGCAGCTCAGCGCACCGCAGGCCGCCTGGCTTGTCGCCGAGCGAGAGATCACGACGAAGTTGCGCAGCAAGGCATTTCTGATTTCAACCGGCATTCTCTTGCTCTTTGTGCTTGGCGGGGTGCTCTTCGGCGGCATCATGTCGAACACCGGCGGCTTCGGCGGCACGACGAAGGTCGCGGTGGTGAGCGAGACCGCGAGCCAGGTGAACTCCGAGGCGTTTGAGCAGGTCGTGGTCGCCGATCGCGCGGCTGCTGAGGCTGCAGTGCTTGCCGGTGACGTCGATGCGGCGGTGGTGCCCGGCGGAGCTACCGCGGTGAACCTCACGGTGCTCGCGGCAGACAGTGCACCGATGGGGCTGGTGAATGCGCTTTCGGCTGTGCCGTCAGTGGAGTTGCTCGCGCCTACTGCCGACAACCCGATGCTTGCCTACCTGATGGCTGTTGCCTTCGGAGTGGTGTTCATGTTCAGCGCGATCACCTTTGGCACGAGCATCGCGCAGAGCGTGGTGGAAGAAAAGCAGACGCGCATCGTCGTGATTCTGCTCGCGACGGTATCTGCGCGAACGATCCTCGCCGGCATAATCATTGGCAACAGCATTCTGGCGCTGGGGCAGGTGGTCGCGATTGTGGCACTCGCCTCGGTCGGCATGCTCGCGACGGGCCAGGACCTGCTCATCGGAGAGCTCGGCACGTCGCTCATCTGGTTCGTGATTCTCTTCGCCTTTGGTTTCGTGCTGCTTGCCGCGCTGTATTCGGCGCTCGCGGCCCTCGTGTCTCGACAAGAGGATGTGCCGTCGGCCACGAGCCCCGTGATGTGGCTCATCATGATTCCCTATGTCGCCGTGATCTTCTTCAACGACAACCCGCAGATTCTGGGCATCATGAGCTACGTGCCCTTCTCTGCGCCGGTCGGTATGCCGATGCGCATTTACCTCGGCATCGCGGAGTGGTGGGAGCCGCTGCTCTCGCTCGCCGTGCTCCTCGCGTCGATCGCGGTGGTGTGGTGGTTTGGTGCGCGCATCTATGCCGCATCGATCCTGCGCACCGGCGGCCGGGTCAAACTGCGTGAGGCACTCACGACCGAGGGGTAGAAGGAACGACCACGGGTACCGACACGATCGCGCGAACTCCCTACCCGTGTGAGTCGCGGCCGCGCAGCCGGTCGATCTCACGGCGGTCGCGCTTCGTGGGTCGACCGGCTCCGCGATCCCGGATCACCGGCGCTGCCCGCTCGACCTTCGGCGGCGGTGGCGGCGTGAGATCTTCGTAGAGGGTCGCTGCCTCGGTGGCGCTGCCGCGCTTCGTTGCGAGACCCGTCACGCGGTAGATCTTCTCGAAACTGTGCAGCCGCACCCGAACCACATCGCCGATGTGTACTGGCTGAGCCGGCTTTGCTGGCGCATCGTTCACCCGCACATGGCCGGCCTTCACCGCTGCCGTCGCCTGGCTGCGTGTTTTGGCAAGACGCACCGCCCACACCCACGCATCGACCCGAACTGCCATGGTGATGAGCTTACTGCGGGCAGAATGGAGGGGTGCAGTACGAAACGATCCGTGAGTCAGCCGATGCTGAACTCGAGATCTCGCGCTCGCGTTTTCTGACGCGTCTCGAGCGGGTCGAGAGCGAAGAGGCCGCGCGCGAGGTGATCGCTCGGGTGCGCGACGAGCATCCCAAGGCCCGCCACCACTGCACCGCCTTTGTGCTGGGCCCCGATCAGCGCACGCAGCGGTCAAGCGACGATGGTGAGCCCAGCGGCACCGCGGGAGCCCCGATGCTCGCCGCGCTCGTGAGTGCTGGTCTCAGCGACGTGGTTGCAGTGGTCACTCGATATTTCGGGGGAGTGCTGCTCGGCGCGGGTGGGCTGACGCGCGCCTACCGAGCCGCGGTGGCAGAGGCGGTCGCTGAGGCGAGGCGGGTCACCCGGGCCCCGCGCACCACGGTGCTCGTTCGCGCACCATACGATGTTGCCGCCACACTCGAAGCCGAGGCGCGCAGGCGAGGATACGGGGTGGGAGACGCCGCCTACGGCGAAGCGGTTGAGCAGCAGTTCTTGGTTGCCGCCGAAGACATCCCCCCGCTGACCGCGCTCGCCGCGGAGCTCAGCGCAGGGGCCGCCGGGGTGACGGTCGGTGACACCGACTATGTCGATCTCTGAGGTTTGCGGTCACGCAATTTTTGCGGACGCCACATGACACGACGACCATCGCGGAGTGGCCGGCAGCGAAGCTATCGCTCATGAAACGATAAGCTCGCGGTGTGCATGCGTTGAACGGTTCTGGTCTGTGGCCGGGCCGACGCGCACCCGGGTGGGCCATCGTCGGCGCGCTGGCATTTGCCGGGCTGACCTCATCCTTCATGTTCACGCTGATGGTGCCGCTGCAGGCTGAGCTGCCGCACCTGCTGAACGCCTCACGCGAAGACACCAGCTGGGTGATCACCATCACGCTGCTCGTTGCAGCGGTGGCCACCCCCATCTCTGGTCGGCTTGGCGACATGTATGGCAAGCGCCGCATCATGCTGGTGCTCGCAGCGATCCTCATCATCGGTTCGATTGTCGCGGCGCTCTCCACCTCGATCACCGGGGTCATCATTGGCCGCGGCATGCAGGGGTTAACCACGGGGGTGGTGCCGCTCGGCATCGCGATCATGCGTGACGTGCTGCGGCCCGAACGACTCAGCACCGCAATCGCACTCATGAGCGCGACGATGGGCGTCGGCAGTGCAATCGGCTTGGCCATCTCAGCGTTTGTCGCGAACGTGAGCGATTGGCACACGCTCTTCTGGTTCGCGGCGGCGCTGGGAGCAGTGAGTTTCGTTGCGACGCTTTTGTGCGTGCCCGAGAGCGATCTGAGGGTAGGCGGGCGGCTCGACTGGGCGGGCGTTGCCGGTCTCGCCCTTGGCCTCACCGGCATCCTGCTATATGTCTCTCGTGGTGCCGCGTGGGGGTGGGCGTCGCCGCTCGCTCTCGGATCACTGCTGGTCGGCATGCTTACCCTGCTGCTGTGGGGCTGGTACCAGCTGCACAGGCGCGATCCTCTCGTCGATCTGCGGGTCGCAGCGAGGCCGTCGGTGCTGTTTGCAAACCTCGCTGGTTTCGGTATGGGCTTCTCGTTCTTCGCCTCAAACGTGACGTTTCCGCAGATGCTCGAACTGCCGAGCAGCACCGGCTCAGGGTTTGGCCTGACCATGTTTGAGGCGGCCCTCTGCATCATGCCGGCTGGTCTCGTGATGATGATGCTCTCACCCCTGTCCGGCTGGTTCGAGCGCATGTTTGGAGCGCGCCTGCTGCTCACCACCGGCACGACCATGATCGTCATCGCCTATGTGTCGGCCCTGCTGCTCTCGAGCGAGGTGTGGCACATCGTCGTCGCCAACATCCTGGTGGGAGTCGGCATCGCGTTCTCATTCGCGGCCATGCCGATGATCATCATGCGAGCCGTGCCCGTGCACGAAACGGGTGTCTCGAACGGGCTCAACGCGCTGTTCCGCTCGGTGGGCACCTCGAGCGCCGCGGCCGTCATGGGCGGGGTGCTCGCCGCGATGACAAACTCCGACGGTATTCCCACTCGCGAGGCATTCCTCGTGTGCTTCTGGATCGCGCTCGCCGCAGCGGTGGTTGCAACGGTGTTCGCCCTGTTGGTGCCACGCCACACTGCCCCGCGGGGTGAGACCGTGCTCGATCCTCGCTAGCGCTTACCCGAAGATCATCGGGCGATCATCTTCGTCTTCGAAGGTGTCGCCGAGCAGCGTCGGGTCAATGTTACAGACCACCGGCACATGATCGCTCGGCCCGTCGCCCTTGCGCTCGTCGCGGTGAATGGAGGCGCCGGTGACGGTGTCGGCAAACGCCTGCGAGGCCATGATGAAGTCGATGCGCATGCCCTCATTGCGGGGAAACCTGAGCTGCTTGTAGTCCCAGAATGTGAAGCCCTCGGGCACGAGGGGGCGCACGACATCGGTGAGCAGTGGCGAGAACGAGGCGAACACCTCCCGCTCTTCAGTCGAGACGTGGGTGCTGAGGCCCTCAGTGAAGCTGGGGTCGCCCATGTCGCGGGTGAACGGGGCGATGTTCCAGTCGCCCATGAGCGCGAGCGGCAGATGGGGGTCATCGGTGAGCCACCGCTCGACGTTCGAACGCAGCGTGGTGAGCCACTCGAGTTTGTAGGCGAAGTGTGGGTCACTGAGTGAGCGGCCGTTCGGTACATACAGGTTCCACAGTCGCAGGTCACCGACGGTGACCCCGAGCGCGCGCGCCTCCTGCGGGAGGCCGTTGGGGCCGGTGCCCTGCACGGCTTCCTGACCCTTGATCGGCGCGCCGAAGCCGGGCATTCCGTCAAAGCTGCGAGCCACGTCTGTCATCTCGTGGCGGCTCGCGAATGCGACCCCGTTCCACTGGTTGAGGCCGTGAATCTCGAGCGAGTATCCGGCCTGTTCGAAGGC
>JAAZFP010000130.1 GCA_012511645.1 Microbacteriaceae bacterium | reverse complement strand
GGGGTGGCAGTCTCAGGCATGGGTCTAGCGTACTCGCTCACTCGGCGCCCACGGCGCGGGCCACCAGCTCGCGCGCAGCGGCCTGCACGAGCAGCAGGTGGTCCTCGCCCCTGAACGACTCGGCGTAGACCTTCATCACGTCTTCGGTGCCGCTCGGGCGGGCCGCGAACCAGGCGTGCTCAGTTTGCACCTTGAGCCCACCGATTGGTGCACCGTTGCCGGGCGCATGCGTGAGCACCGCAGTGATGGGGTCGCCCGCGAGCTCGGTCTCGGCGACGGCCTCGGCGGTCAACGCCGCGAGTGCCACACGCTGCGCGGCGTCGGCGGGAGCATCGGTGCGGGCGTAAGCGGGGGCGCCAAACTGCTCGGTGAGCTCGGCATAGCGCTGGCTCGGCGAGATGCCGGTCACCGCCTGCATCTCGGCCGCGAGCAAGGCGAGCACGATGCCGTCCTTATCGGTGCTCCAGGCGCTGCCATCGAACTGCTGCAACGAGGCTCCGGCGCTTTCTTCGCCGCCGAACACGAGCGTGCCATCGCTGAGCCCCGGCACAAACCATTTGAAACCCACCGGCACTTCGACGAGCGGGCGACCGTGCGAGGCAACCACCCGGTCGATCATCGCCGATGACACCAGGGTCTTGCCCACGCCGGCCGTCAGCGGCCAGTCGGGTCGGTGCGTGAGCAGGTAGTCGATCGCGACCGCCAAGAAGTGGTTGGGGTTCATGAGCCCCGCGTCGGGCGTCACGATGCCGTGACGGTCAGCGTCAGCGTCATTGCCCGTGACCAGGTCAAAGTCGTGGCGGTAGGCCGCGACCGTTGCCATCGCATGAGGCGAGCTCGGATCCATGCGAATCTTGCCGTCCCAATCGAGATGCATAAACGCCCACTGCGGGTCGACACCGGGGCCGAGCACGGTGAGGTTCAGGTCGTAGCGGTCTCGGATCGCTGCCCAGTAGGCCTCGCTCGCCCCACCCAGCGGGTGCGCGCCGATGCGCACCCCGGCCTCACGAATTGCGGCCAAGTCGATCACCTGCTCAAGCGCATCGACGTACTCCGCAAGAAAGTCGTAGCTGCCAATGGTCGCGGGCTCGGCGCTCGTGAGTGTCTCCCAGCCCTCCCATTCGCCGCTGGCGAGCAACTCGTTGGCGCGCGCAGCGATCCACCCCGTCGCATCCGTGTCGGCGGGGCCGCCGTGTGGCGGGTTGTACTTGAAGCCACCGTCGGCTGGCGGGTTGTGGCTCGGGGTGACCACGATGCCGTCGGCGCGATCCAGGTCGTCTGGCTCTCGGTCGTGATTGTGGGCAAGAATGGCGCGGCTCAGCGCGGGCGTCGGCACAAACGTCTCATCACCCGAGCCCGCCGCAACGAGCACCCGCACCCCGTGTGCCGCGAGCACCTGCTGCGCCACCTGCAGGGCCGGCGCCGACAGCGCGTGGGTGTCACCACCCAAGTAGAGCGGCCCGGTGATGCCCTGACCCTCGCGATACTCGGCAATCGCGATGCTCATCGCCACAATGTGAGCCTCGTTGAACGACCCATCGAGCGACCTGCCGCGGTGCCCCGAGGTGCCAAAGACGACGCGCTGCGCCGGG
>JAAZFP010000129.1 GCA_012511645.1 Microbacteriaceae bacterium | reverse complement strand
TCGACCCGTCAAACGTCGAAATCGCACACCACGCTGATATTGACGCCCACGCGGGGTCATCGCGCATTCCGATTCTGTTCTGCGGTCCGCTGCTGCACCGCCTCGGCGAGGCGTTCATTCCCGACCTCGGCGGTTGCCGCATCGGTGACCGGCCGATCGACTTTCACCTCGATGCGCTGCGCAAATTTGGTGCGGTGATTGAGAAGCTTCCGAGCGGCATCAGCCTGACCGCACCCGATGGGTTGAAGGGCGCCAACATTGAGCTGCCCTACCCCTCGGTTGGCGCGACCGAGCAGGTGCTGCTGACCGCGGTGCTTGCCGAGGGCCAGACCGAGCTGCGCAACGCGGCGATCGAGCCTGAGATCGTTGACCTTATTTGCATTCTGCAGAAGATGGGCGCGATCATCTCAATCGAGCCCAACCGGGTCATCTTCATCGAGGGGGTTCCCGAGCTGCAGGGCTACACGCACCGCGCGATCTTTGACCGCAACGAGGCCGCGAGCTGGGCAGCTGCAGCGCTCGCGACGCATGGCGACGTGATTGTGGGCGGCGTGAAGCAAGAAGAGATGATGAACTTCATGAACGTCTACAGGAAGGTCGGCGGTGCCTTCGAAGTGCACGACGATGGCATCAGATTCTGGCATCCTGGAGGCACGCGCAAGCCGGTCACCATCGAAACCGATGTGCACCCGGGCTTTATGACCGATTGGCAGCAGCCGCTGGTCGTGGCGCTCACGCAGGCCGAGGGCGTGTCAACGATCCACGAAACCGTCTATGAGAATCGCTTCGGCTTCACCGACGCGCTCAACACGATGGGCGCAGACATCACGGTCTACAAAGATGGGCTTGCCGATGAGCGGCGACGCGGGATGCGCCGCGAGTGCGAGCAGGCGGCAGTCATCACCGGGCCGACCCCGCTCACCGGCGCCGATATCGAGGTGCCCGACCTTCGCGGTGGGTTCAGCCACCTGATTGCGGCGCTCACCGCTGATGGCCAAAGTAAGGTGACGAATCTTGGCATCATCTCGCGAGGCTACGAAAACTTCATTGAAAAGCTGCGGTTGCTTGGCGCCGACTTCGTATTCGAGGGGTAGCGTAGGGGAATGGCAGACACCGTCAAGCTCAGAAGCCTCGCATCCCCAGAAAAACGCCGCCCCAGCATTTTCTGGTTGCTTGCGGGGCTGATTCTGCCGATCTGGTCGTGCATGGTGCGCTACCGGTTCACGCGCGACTCGAAGTTGCCCGCGACCGGGCCCTTCATTTTCTCGCCAAATCACTACAGTGAGATTGACCCCATCGCCATGGGCGGGGCCGTGTGGCACCTCGGTCGGCTGCCACGGTTCATGGCGAAGGCGAGCATCTTCAAGGTGCCAGTGGTGGGCGCGATTCTGCGCAAGTCAGGGCAGATTCCGGTTGAGCGAGACGGCTCGAGTCGCAGTGGATCATCGGCGAACCCGATTGGGGCTGCGAGCATGCTCATCGAGCAGCAGTCGTGCGTGGTCGTGTACCCCGAAGGGTCGCTGACGCGAGACCCCGACCTGTGGCCGATGCGCGGGAAGTCGGGCGCGGTGCGGCTCGCACTCGAGTCGGGCATCCCGCTGATCCCCGCGGCGCACTGGGGCACCCAGGATCTGATGCCGCGCTATGGCAAGCGTATTCATCCGTTCCCACGCAAGACCATTCATGTTGCGGTCGGTGAACCGCTCGACCTGTCACGCTTTGAGGGCAAGCACATCGATCAGAAGATCGTCAACGAGGCGACGGCGATGCTGATGACTGAGATCGCCCGGCTGCTCGGTGAGCTGCGCGGCGAAACCCCGCCGGCTGAGCTGTGGGATCCGGCGAAGCATCAGCAGAGCGAAACGGGGCGCTTCTGATGCCGACGACCGGCTCAATCGCGCTGCCCGCAGGCTCTGCGCGCCGCAATCGCGGTCGCCGCGTCGCAGTGATCGGGGCTGGCAGCTGGGGCACGACGTTTGCGAAGGTGCTGAGCGACGCTGGCTGCGAGGTCACGATCCTGGCGCGCAGGCCCGAGCAGGCGCAAGAGATTCAGGTGGCGAAGCGCAACAGTCAGTACCTGCCCGGCATCAACCTGCCGAAGTCACTGCAGGCCACGAGTGACCCAGCGACGGCGCTGCGCGGTGCGGGCCTCGTGTTTTTGGCGGTGCCGAGCCAGTCACTGCGCGAAAACCTTGAGCAGCTCGAGCCGCTGCTTGAACCTGGATCGGTGCTGGTGAGCCTCGTCAAGGGCGTCGAAAAGACGACGACCATGCGCATGAGCGAGGTCATCGCCGACACGCTCGATATCGATCCGGCGCGCATTGGCGTGGTGTCGGGGCCCAATATTGCGTTGGAGATCGCTCAGGAGCAGCCGACCGGCGCCGTGGCCTCGTGCGTCGATATTGAGGTGGCGAGAAGCATCGCGACCGCGTGCTCCGCGCCCTACTTTCGCACCTATGTAAACACCGATGTGACCGGCACCGAGCTGGGCGGGGTGCTCAAGAACCTCATCGCGCTTGCCATCGGCATCGTGGATGGCGTGGGCTACGGCGAAAACACGAAGGCCGCGATTATCACCCGCGGGCTCGCCGAGATGACCGAGTTTGCGGTGGCGTCGGGTGCTGACCCGGTGACGATGTCCGGGCTTGCCGGGCTTGGCGACCTGATCGCCACCTGCCAGTCGCCGCTGTCGCGCAACAACACGGCGGGCCGACTGATCGGCCAGGGGTTTTCGCTCGAAGAGACCAAGCAGCAGATGCAGCAAACCGCAGAGGGGATCACGTCGGTCGCCTCGGTGCTTGAACTCGCGCGCGAGCGCGGCATCGTGATGCCGATCGTGGAGCAGGTGCAGATGGTGCTAGAGGGCACGATGTCGCCGCGCAATCTTGGGCCGCACCTCGCCACTGAAGATGATGTGCCGAGGCCAGAACTGAGCCTCGCGAAACAACAGCGTCGCGGCTTCAAAGCCATGTGGCAGCGAATTTCAGGGAGCTGATCGTGAACACAGAAACCTACTGGCCCGAGAAGCGCACCGTGGTGCTGCTGTTCGGCGGCCGGTCAAGCGAGCACGGCATCAGCTGCGTGACTGCTGCGGGGGTGCTGAAGTCGATCGACCGCAACCTGTTCGATGTGATCCCGGTGGGCATCACGAAGAGCGGCGCCACGGTGCTGCTCGAGGAGAGCGATCTGACCCACTATCGCCTTGAGGCGGGGGCGCTGCCCGAGGTCAGCGAGAACGGCACGCGGGTGCTGTGGCCGGCGTCAGCAGCCACTCACACGCTGAGCGTGATCACGAGCGACGGCAACGTTCGCTCACTGGGGCGCGTCGACGCGGTGCTGCCCATGCTGCACGGGCCCTACGGCGAAGACGGCACAGTGCAAGGCATGCTCGAGCTCGTAGATTTGCCCTATGTGGGCAGCGGTGTGCTGGGGTCTGCGCTGTGCATGGACAAGCACGCGGTGAAGACGGTGCTCGCTGATGCGGGGATCGCGGTTGCGCCGTGGAACACGATCACGAGGTCGCAGCTGCGACGCGACCCGTCGCTTGCCGCGCGCGTCGATGAGGGGCTTACCTACCCGCTGTTCGTGAAACCGAATCGTGCCGGTTCGAGTGTTGGGGTGAGCAAGGTCACCTCGCCAGAGCAGCTGCCTGCTGCTCTCGACGTGGCGTTTGCCGAAGACAGTCTGGTGCTCGTCGAGTCTGGCATCGCAGGGCGTGAGGTTGAGATCGCCGTGCTTGAGGGCCGCGGCGATGACGCGCCCCGCACGAGCGCTGTGCTCGGCGAGATCGTCTTCACCGGTCGCGAGTTCTATGATTTCGAGGCGAAGTATTTGGGTGCTTCAGGGATCGAGCTTGCGCTGCCCGCCGATGTCACCGCCGAGCAGTTTGCGGCGATCCGCGACGCCGCAGTGGTGGCGTTTGAGGTGGCCCAGTGTGCGGGGCTTGCCCGCATCGATTTCTTTCTCACCGACGATGGCCCCGTGCTCAACGAGATCAACACGCTGCCAGGGTTCACCCCGATTTCGATGTACCCACAGCTGTGGGAGCATTCGGGAGTGGGCTACACCAAGCTCATCACCGAACTGATTGAGCTGGCGCTCGAGCGCGGCTAGTTCAGTCGTTCTGGCTCAGTCATTCTGGGCCTGCTGCGACGGGTCAACGAAGTCGACCACGCTGAGGCACTGGCGAGTCTGCGGCAGCACCTTGACGGCTGCAGCGAGGTCGGTGACGGTGAGGGTGCCGCTGGCGACCTCATTGTTGACGACCACCTCACCTCCGGGGGTACGGCCGTACGGCTCGAATCGATAGATGGGGGCGTTCGTTTCGTCGATGACCCAGTCGACCCCGTTGACATTCACGCACTGATCGGTCGTCGGGCCGCTCGCCTCGACACCGCAGCGCAGCTCGACCCCCACGGGGTCGCCCCACGCCCCGGTGGCCTGCGCGTTTGTGGCGCGCCTGTCGAGGCCCGAAACAGTAGCCGGCAGGCGCACGGTGAGATCGGCGCACGCCGGCTCATTCGCACCCTCAGCGGGTTGCATGGGCACCTCGCCGGCACAGCCTGTGAGCCCGCGGCCAAGCGCGGCGACCGCGAGTGGGGCAGGCAGCAGACGGGTTCGCGTCGACACCACACCAGCCTACTGCTGGCACCTGAGAGGCCAGCGCATCGGCGGTAGCGTAGAGGCATGAACGAAGATCAGGCTCCCACGCCTTGGCCCACCGTTGGTGAACTGGGGGAGCGCGGGGTGCTCTCTCGTGTGCTCGCGCAGCTGAGCGCAGCGGATGCCGCCAGCGTCGGCCCAGGAGATGACGCTGCGGTGCTCAGCATCGATGGGGAGCTCGTGATCACGAGCGACACGATGATTGAGGGACCCGACTTTCGTCTGCAGTGGCATGCTGGCTACGACCTGGGATGGAAGCTCGCTGCAACGAACCTGTCAGATGTTGCTGCGATGGGGGCGCGGCCGATCGCGCTGACCGTGTCGCTCGCGTGCCCCGCAGGCACCCGGGTGGCGCTGCTCGAAGAGATCGCTCGGGGTCTCGATGAGGCCTGCCGTGCGCTCGCTCCGGGATGCGGCGTGGTCGGCGGTGACCTGGGCACGGCTCCGGTGCTCACCGCTGCGGTCACGGCGCTCGGTGACCTGCAGGGGCGAGCTGCGGTACTGCGCTCAGGGGCGAAACCTGGCGATGTCGTGGCCTATTGCGGGCAGCTCGGGCTCGCGGGGCTTGGGTTGGCACAGCTCTTTGCTGGGGACGTGCCCGCGAACGGCGACCGTGTCGGCGCAGACCCCGGTGCGGGTGCTGGTGCAGAACCCGGCGCTGATCCTGACGCTCAGCACAGCCCTGCGCTCGCCGCGCAGCTGCGCCCGCAGGCGCCAGTATCAGCGGGCGTCAGTGCGGCCGAGGCAGGTGCGACCGCGATGATGGACGTGTCAGATGGCCTCTCGCTCGATGCGCAGCGCATGGCCGAGGCGAGCGGCGTGATGCTTGATTTCACCGCTGATCAGTTGCGAGCCGCGTTCGGTGAGCAGCAGGGGGTGCGGGTGCCGATTGACGCGATGCT
>JAAZFP010000128.1 GCA_012511645.1 Microbacteriaceae bacterium | reverse complement strand
CTAGCTCATGAGTGACGCTGCGACGGTGGCACCGAGCTCACAGGCTTCTTCGAGGTGCGTTTCGGTGACTTCTCCGGTGAACACAAGCGGAGGAGCCGTCAGCGACCACCGATATCCAGTGGTGATAGAGGTCATTGCGAGTTCGGCACCGGTCGTGTCGTAGCCGCCGTGGATCCAGTAGGAGAATGGCCGCTTTGCTGTGACCTCGTGCGTCGCTTGAAACGTGGTGTCAAAAAAGTGTTTGAGTGCTCCAGAAATGTACCCAAAATTTGCGGTGGTGCCGAGCAGATACCCGTCTGCCTCAAGCACATCGGTGACGGTCGCTTCGAGTGCTGGCCGCACGACCACCTCGACGCCCTCTATATCTTCGTGTTGCGCGCCGCTGATGGCCGCGTTCGCGAGACGTTCAACGGCGGGTGACGGAGAATGGTGGACAATGAGCAGTCGGGCCATGTGCTCAGTGTATGTCTCGGAGAGAGTGTGAGTCACGGGGTGAACATGACGTCGCTGTTCAGTCGAATCATTGAAGAGCTCAGCTCGTGCATGATTGACCTCACCGTCCACGCGACCCGTTCTCGCGCGAGTACCCGGTTCAGTGCCCTTGGTCAACCCCGCTGACGGCCGGCCCGCCTTTTTCTAGGCTCGAACCGCACCTCAAAACCTGCAGTGCGCTCTCGCACATGATCACGCCCGATGGGGCGACCGTGGCGAGAACCACAGCGATTTCTCGACCAGCATCCCGGTCGAAATTGATCACCATGATCACGGTACTGAGGGCAAGGGCGATCGCACGATCGCTCTCCACGAGAGAAAGGAACACTCATGCACACCGTCAATAGCGAGATCGATATCGATCTGCCGGTACGCACCGTCTATAACCAGTGGACTCAGTTCGAGTCATTTCCAGCATTTATGACCGGCGTCGAGGAGGTTCGGCAAATCGATGATACCACAAACTTCTGGCGGGTGACCGTTGGTGGTGTTGAGAGAGAGTTCAATACACAGATCACCGAGCAAGAGCCTGACATGCGGGTGGCCTGGAAGAGTACTGCCGGGCCACAGCATGCGGGTGTGGTGACGTTTCACCGTCTCAATGGTGATCAGACCCGGGTGAAGGTGCAGCTCGATTGGGACCCTGAGGGATTTCTTGAGAACGTCGGCGCCGCGTTTCAGGTCGATGATATGCGAGTGCAGGGTGACCTCAAAGAGTTCAAACGACTGATTGAGAGCAATGGATTTGAGACGGGGGCTTGGCGAGGGTCAGTGGATCAGCCGAACCAGTCGGCCATGTGAGAAGCGACCACCGCACGAGTGCGAAGGAACGATGATGGCTGAGATATGGAAGCAAAATGAAGAGAAATCTGAGGATTAGGAACTCGTGGTGACCTCTCATCGTGATGTCCCTACGGATGCCCACAGGCGAGAAGCGAATGAGGAGTCGCAAGTGCTGAACCACATCGACGCGCACACTCAGGTTCCCCCAGAGCAGCAGCAGTCAGTCGAGATTATGGAAGACGACCCCCGCAGCGCACTTGATGCTCTCGGTGAGGACGTGAGTTCATCTGCCGCAAGACGTGGGCACGGTGAAGCGTTTACGGGCGAGGAATAGAGGTCGCTCCCTGCCATTCGTGAAGAGGTCCATCACGGGTTTCCGTAGTCGATGTATGTACGTCGCAGCGGCGAGCCAGGAGGAGTCGGGTCTCGTGGAGTGGTGGGCGGCGTAGCTTCGGCGAAGGTTTCCCCCGGCTCGGCTCCCTTCCCAGCCTCGTCCACGTTTTCGGTTCCCGGCACGGGGTCGTCGGGACTCGGCTCGGTGAAATGCTCCGCCTCAGTCAGAGCATGAGGGGCGGTTTCGTCGGGGTCTCCGTCGGGGTGCTCTTCACACGGAATCTGTGTCGGCGACACGGCTATGCTCCGCGCTTCCGATTGCCCACAATCAGGCCGTAGACCAGCAACACGAGAATTGATCCGCCGATGGCAAGCAGCCAGGATTCAAGCGACCAGAACTCGGCCATATCGGCGCCAAACAGCAGTGAACCGAGCCAGCCTCCGAGCATGGCTCCGACGACTCCCAACAGGAGTGTCGCGAACCACCCGCCGCCTTGCTTCCCCGGCAAAATTGCCTTCGCGATAGCGCCAGCGATGAGCCCAAGAATGAGAAATGCGAAGAAACCCAAGGCTTCTGCCCCTTTCATGTTGCGATGATGTGCACCGCTTCGGGATCGTGCGGCTTGGAAGAAAAATAGTGGGCGAGAGAGCAGCTGAGATAGGGGGTTGCGCAGAGGGTCTCGTATGCGCTACTCCGACAGCTGTGCAAGAAGATGGAGAGGCACTCGAACGCGAGCGCGACGCGGCTCGCAGCGTTGGCATTGACGTGCAAGAGACCGAGCACACCGAGCTACCCTTCGAACCCTTCGGCGCACTCGTGCTACCAGAGCAGGCGCAGGTGCAACCCATGTCAGTGCTGGGTGCACTCGCACGCCAACTGCGAGAACGCGGTGGCAAAATCGTGGAGGGGTGTCGAGTGCACGACGCCGATGTGGGCCCACCTTCAGCATCCCTCACCATCCACACGAGCGCAGGATCACTCACCGCAGAACACTGTGTGCTTGCAACCGGCACGCCGATTCTTGATCGCTCGCTGTTCTTCGCAAAGGTTGAGCCGTCACGATCATATGTCTCTGCGCACCGACTGCTTGACAGGTCACCACCACAAGGCATGTACGTTTCCGTTGGCACGCCGTCACGATCGTTACGAACCGCAACCGGATTTGATGGTGAGCAACTCCTCATCGTCGGTGGGCCGTCGGAAGTTGTTGGCCGAGCCAACGACACCACGAAACGTATTCGAGAGCTCGACCGATGGACGGCCGAGCAGTTTGGGAACGTGCGTCGGATCACCTGGTGGGCCGCGCAAGATTACCGAATGCACTCGCGCATTCCATTTGCTGGAGCCATGCCACGCGGCGGGGGCAGAATTTTCGCTGCGACCGGGTACAACAAGTGGGGCATGACGAATGCTGTTGCGGCGGCCCTTGCAATCAGTGGAGAGATCCTCGGCGGCAATATGGAGTGGGCAAAGGTGCTGCGCGAGGGATGCATGCGTGTGTCAGGGGTTACCGATGCGCTCGCCGCCAACGTCGAGGTTGCCAAGTATCTGGTGACGGGCTGGGCGTCGGCGGAGGTCGCGCGAGAGTCGAAGGCAACCGCCCCCGCCGAAGGTGAGGGCATTGTGGTGAGTGATGGTCTGTCGCCGGTCGCACTATCGCAGGTTGATGGCAAGGTGTGCCGCTTATCAGCGGTATGCACCCATCTTGGCGGTGTCTTGCGCTGGAACACCGCAGAGCGCTCATGGGATTGCCCCCTGCACGGTTCGCGCTTCGCTGCAGACGGCAGGCTGCTCGAGGGGCCCGCAGTGAACGACCTCCCGGAAGCTGACTAATGCGTGTGCCGAATGTGCGTGGTGCATCAGAGGGGAGAGCATCAGCAGAACGCTGACGCATCGACACGCGTGGGATCGCTGAGAACAATGACACGCGGTGATCGCTGAGAATAATGAGGAAGAACTGGGGACACCATGCCGAATCCACGGATCAAAGACGAAGAACTGTATGAATCGCTGCGCGAAGACGGTGCGTCGAAAGAGAAGGCTGCGCGCATCGCAAATGCGGCGGCGCGGGACGGCCGGGCTGCCGTTGGCCGCCGCGGCGGCAACGCTGAAGACTACGACGATCGCACCGTCGCAGAATTACGCGATCACGCCAAAGAGCTCGGCCTCTCGGGGTATTCCTCACTCCGAAAGGCCGAGCTCATCAGGCTGCTCCGTCAGCACTGAGTACTGAGTACTGAGCGCCGCATCGCTTAGCGAGCTGCGACGGGTTCGCGCTCCTCGGACTGCTCACTCTCGGTCGAATCAAACGCATAGGCACTCTCGCCGTGTGCGAACGTGTCGATACCGCTGATCTCCACTTCCTGCGGCACTCGCAGGCCAGTGATTGCCTTCACCCCGAGTGCGAGGCCGAGCGACACGAT
>JAAZFP010000127.1 GCA_012511645.1 Microbacteriaceae bacterium | reverse complement strand
GACAGACGGTTCGAACAAGTCGATAAACGATTTGAACAGGTTGATAGACGGTTCGAACAGGTAGAGCAACACATTGAACGGGTGCGCGAGCAGCTTGACGCACAGGTCGCCGAGGTACAGACCGACATCGTTGCCATCAAAGTCTCGGTGGCCCGAATTGAAGGCTCACCGCCCCGGTTGCTCTCAGCTCGGTGAACTACGCGGTTGCTCTCAGCTCGGTGAACTACGCGGTTGACCTCTGTGGTGGCCTCAGCGAAGCAGTGAGCGCAGCCCGCGCCATCGCCGCAAGAATCGCTGCCGCCTCAGCACCGCTCGCCTGAGTGCCGCTCGCCCGCGCGCTATGCGGGGTCGAGTTCAGCAGGCCGACCGTTGCGAGCAACCGGGTCTGCGCCTCGGCCGCACCAAACTCAGGGTGCAGCTTCGCCAGCACCCGCTCCCACTCCCGCAGATACTCGCGCTGCAGCCTGCGCACCTTGCGGTTCGCATCGGTGGGCAGGCTCGACAGCTCACGATCCTGCAGCAGAATGATGTCGGGCTCGCTCGTCGCAAACTCGGCGTGAAACGCCAGCAACTCATCGAGCATCTCGTCGGCAGGCAGCTCATCGCTCGTGATCTCAAGACACCCCGCCAACAACCGCGTGCTCACATCAATGAGCAGCTCGCACAGCAGCGCCTCTTTGCTCGGGAAGTAGTTGTACAGCGCCGGACCGCTCATACCGACCGCTTCGCCCAGCTCAACGGTCGACACCGCCTTATAGCCACGCTCCGCAAACAACTGCGCCGCCGCGCTCATCAGCGCAGCGCGACGATTCGCCTTCTGCGTTGCTCTCCAGGTCGCCGCCACAGCGTCACCCGCCTAATCGAGGAAAATGTCTGGGTACAGCTGGTCGTCGGGTGTGCCTGGCACCGCCGCATACTTCGCGAAGTCAGTGACGCCCTCGGCGCGCAGCACATCTTCCATCACCAGTGTCTGGCCAGTGTATTCACGCGCCGGCTTCGTCATGACCACATACGCCGAATCAGCGCACACCTCAGGCGTGCGTGACACGCGCATCATGTCATCTCCGCCCAGCGAAAACTGCACGGCAGCAGTCGCAACCGTGGTCTCGGGCCACAGCGCGTTCGCAGCGATGCCATCCTCAGCAAACTCAGCGGCGAGGCCCAGCGTAACCATCGTCATGCCGTACTTTGCCAGCGTGTAGCCCGTGTGCGCGCCGAGCCACTTCGGCGCGAGGTTCAGCGGTGGTGAGAGCGAAATGATGTGCGGGTTCTCTGCCTGCTTCAGGTAGGGAATCGCAGCGCGCGACAGCATGAACGTGCCGCGCACGTTGACGTCTTGCATCAGGTCGTATTTCTTTTCGGCGAGCGCGGTCGAGCCCGACAGGTCAATGACGCTTGCGTTGTTGATGACAATATCGATGCCGCCGAACGCCGCGACCGTTTCTTCGACCGCACGTCGAATGTCGTCATCGCCCCGCACATCACCCTGGATCGGCAGTGCCTGACCGCCGGCGGCACGAATCTCTTCGGCAGCTGTATGAATGGTGCCCTCAAGTTTCGGGTGAGGCGAATCAGTCTTCGCGATGATCGCAACGTTGGCGCCATCGGCGGCAGCACGGAGTGCAATCGCAAGCCCGATGCCACGGCTTCCGCCGCTCATGAGGATCGTCTTTCCTGCAAGTGACATGGGTTCTCCTTCGAACTTCACCGTGATGCGATGAGCGACAACTCAATTACCGATCAGTAACCGTAGTGAAAACCTACCACCCGAACGCAATCGCCGCCACTCCCCAGAGGCCAAGCACGCACAGCACCGTCACCGAAGCGAATCCCACGAGCGTCACCCTGCGACTTCTGCGGTCACGCCGAGCGAGTGATGGCAGCCGATCGCGGCCCTCGCGAACCGTCACCGAGCCCGCCGCAGGTGCCGCACCCACGCGCCTCAGCACCTCATCGAATCCCGTCCGCACGGGCACCTCCGTGCGCGCAGAGGCACCATACCGAACCGGTAGTTCTTGGGTGACTCCACCCGCACCGACCGGTAGTTCGCGCCACGGATCAGCCCCCGGAACTGGGGCGATCTGACGGCTCGAATCGAGCGCCCGCACGCTGCGACCCGAGAGCGCCGCGGCAAGGTCACTCTCTGGCTCTGCCACCGGCATGCCGATCGACGTGGTGGTGTCGCCACTGCGTCGCTCTGTCGACTCGGGCCGCTCTGTCGACTCGGGCCGCTCTGTCGACTCGCGTGGGTCTGGCGACACGCGTGGGTCACCCGGCTCAGGTTCGGTCACCCCGCGTCACCGCCAGGGCGCAGCCACACCGTGAGGGTGCCAAACCGCATGCGCTCGGTCGCGCGCGCCGGAGTTCTCGGCTGCAGCTCGGTCTCACCGCCGTCTGCGTGCAAGAGCGCGAGCCCGTTGGTCGAGCCGAGGTCCTCCACGATCCAGCTCGTGCCATCGTGCGTGAGCCGGGCATGAGTTTTCGAGAGGGTGCGAGTGATATCAGGGATCACCACCACCGTCGCGCCACCGAACGGCTGGGGGCGACGGCCGACAACCGAGTCTCGCGCAAGCGGCAAACGCTCACCATCGGGCAGTTCGAGCACCCAGTCAAACCCAGCATCTCGTGCAACGATCATCGTGCGGTCGAGATCGTCACCCGACTCAGTGACCACGATGGGGTCGTGCGTCGGAGCGGAACCGTCGGCGGGCAACGGAACAAACCGGCCGGTCAGCCCCGTCGGCCGCATCGGCGCCGGGTTTGGGGCGGGCACCGTCGTGAGCGGTTCCACGGTGGTCGCTGGCGCGGGCTCCGGCGCAGGCGCTGGCGCTGGGGCTGGCGGCTGCGGTGCTGGAGGAGTTTCTGGTGCTGCTGGCGCGGGAGCTGGAGGCACCGGCAGGACCGAGGGTGGCACTGGATCCCTCGTTGCACTCGTCCACGAGAACGGCTCTGGGGTGGCCGCGCGACCCAGCGGCACCGCGGGCGGGGCCTGAAAGCTTTCGGCAGCGAGTCGCTGATATTCCGCCTCGGTGTCGCCGCCAAGCGGGCCAGCCGCTGGCACACCCTCAGAAGCGGCCCACAAATGCTGCAGTGTAGGAGCTGAATCAGAAGCCGAACCCGGTGACGAACCCAGCGCCGAACCCGGCGCCGATACAGCGGGCGCTGCCGGGGGTGGCGCGACTGGCGCAATGGGTTCTACCTGCACGGTCTCTGACACGTTTGCCGCGTGCGTCGTTGACGCGACCGGCTGAGGGCCCGACAGCCCCGTAACGGGCGGCACGGGAGGCAGCGGCGGGACCGCTCCCATGAACGGCTGCGGTGCGGAAGCCGGCGCTGTGGACGATGCGGCCGTATTCGACCCCGAGCGGGCCGGTGGCGCAAAGCGCTGATCCGAGGTCTGCCCGCGATCAATATGGTTCGCGAGCAGCATCGCCCACAGCGGCGGAATGAACACGCCCAGCACCGTGAGGCCTGCGCCACGACCGTGCTCGCGGTTCAGCCGCTGCATCGCGATGACCAGCATGATAAACGGCACGATGCCGAGCCCAACAAATCCGAGCAGCACCACCCAGCCGGGCAGCCCCGCGCGACCGAGCAGCTTCCACTGGTTCCACACTGGAATCCAGCCCTCGGGCGCGTTCAGGCCCAGGCGGGGAAACAGCCGGGCCATCGCCCACAGGTACCAGACCAGCAGGCCCAGCGAGAGGGCGATCCACAGCAGTGCCGCGATCACCAGTCCGACGCTGCCGCCGCTCGGGTCGCTTGTCATGGTGTGGCTCCTTCGTGTTCGTGGTGCGCTGCACCTGCTGATTCTGCCCGACGTTCACGGGGCTTCACAAGCGCGACCCCATATGAGGCGAGCGAGTATCGCGCGCGCAGTCGTTGCCACGCGTTCTGGGAGGCGGCGCGCTGTGCGCGATCCGCGTCGACGGGCTGCCAGATCAGGGTAGCTTCGCGATCGGTGACCCCGGGCGCAGAGAATACCGCTTTGGTGAGCGTCACTGCCGCCCACCTCGTCGAGGCCGAGCCGATGGCTCGGGCGATATCGTTCCGTTG
>JAAZFP010000126.1 GCA_012511645.1 Microbacteriaceae bacterium | reverse complement strand
GTGCAGCTGCTTGCCGATGACGACGACCAGCTCGGTTTCGTAGTCGACCCTGTCGCTCGGCAGCTTCACGGTGGCATTGGGGCCATCGATTGACGAGGGGAACTTCGTGAAGACGATGATGTCGTCGGGGTGTGCGAGCTTCGCTTCGTCGGCATGGTCGCGATAGTTCAGGCCGATGGCAAACACTTGACGAGGATCGGTGACGGGCGCGTCGAGCTGCCCCTCGTCGAAGGGGACACCCTCGCCGAGCTGGGCGCTGCCGGCCCACGCGGTGAAGGCCTCCCACTGCTCGAACACCGCGCGCGGGGCGGGGCCGAAGCGACCCTCGCTGGCCTCGGCGATGTCGAGGGCGTTGCCACCCTGAACGAGAACTGCTCGGCCTTGAAGATTTGCAATGCGCATGGCTGCCTTTCGTGGAGGAGAAGCCCTGGACCCGCGGGCTCAGCGGTGTGAACAGCTCCATCCTGAACGATAATTCTTGATAAAGCAATAAGTTTTCGAAAATCATGAAAACAAATCTTCACATTATCGAAAATCTCAGGTGTTTGCCCTTCTCGTTGCTAGAGTGATCGTCATGGCGACTGACGAAGGTACGACACGCGTTGCTCGACTCCACCACATTCTGCGCGGTGATGTGCTGCGCGGTGTGCTCACTCCAGGCCAACCGCTGAGGCTCGCCGCGCTCGCAAAGACGCACGATGTGAGCATGTCGGTCGTGCGTGAGGCGCTCGCCCGCTTGGCCGAGGGCAATCTCGCGGTGCTCACCCCGAACCATGGCTATCGGGTGGTCGAGGTTTCACGTGAAGACCTGGTCGCGATCACCGAACTGCGGGTGATCCTCGAAGCCGACGCGCTTCGCAGATCTATCGAGCATGGTGACGTTGCGTGGGAATCAGCGGTTGTTGCGAGCCATCATGTGCTCGAACGCGCAACGCCATACCTCAGCGATGGCCCCGGAAGCACGCAAGAGTGGAGCGACGCGCACTCGGCATTTCATTCAGCGCTCATCGCAGCGTGCGACAACCCCAGAATGCTCGCAATCACCCGTCAGCTGCGTGATGGCGCAGAGATTTACCGGCAACTCTCCGATGGCAATCTGCGAGCCAGCAGCACCACTCAAGCGGGGGAGCGAGATATCGCAGCAGAGCATCGCGAATTGATGGAGCTTGCGACCGCCCGCGACCCGAGGGTGGTAGAGGCCCTGCAACGGCACCTTCAGCGCACGACCGACGACCTCATCGGCTCGGGTATTTTTGGTGAACCCCGCCACTGAGGCGTAACTACCCGAAGATCATCGGCCGATCGTCTTCGTCTTCGAAGGTGTCGCCGAGCAGCGTCGGGTCAATATCGCACACGACCGGCACGTGGTCGCTCGGCCCGTCGCCCTTGCGCTCTTCGCGGTGAATCGAGGCAGCGGTCACGGTGTCGGCAAATGCGGGCGAACCGAGAATGAAGTCGATGCGCATGCCCTCATTGCGCGGAAAGCGCAGCTGCTTGTAATCCCAGAAGGTGAACCCCTCTGGCACCAGCGGGCGCACCACGTCGAGCACAGTCGGGGCGAACGAGGCGAAG
>JAAZFP010000125.1 GCA_012511645.1 Microbacteriaceae bacterium | reverse complement strand
GTGCAGGCCGGCCCCCTCGGTGGGTCAGCGAAGGTGCAAATTGGGGCAGTCGGTCAGTTTGCCACCGAGGCCGGCGCGGTGGCGGGGGCCGCCACGGTGAGCGGTGGCGGGCGGCAGCTGATTCGCGTGCTCGATGAGAAGGGTGCCATGTTCGCGCCGCAGGGTCTTGTCGGCTGGCAGCAACAGCAGACAGGGGTGGAGCTCGTCGCGAAGGTGGGGTAGTACTCGCTGTGGCTGAGGTGCGGCCGGTGGCCTGAGTGTGCTCGCCTCGCCGGTGCGGTGCGGTGCGGTGCGGTGCGGTACCAACGCAGATTTGTCGTGCACAGGCTGCTCGGACACGCGTAGCGGCACCCAGCTGTGGAAAACCGCGCTGCGGATGGAACCGGGGTGCGACCCTGGCCGGATGCAGAACCGCACCACTCCACACTCGCAGCCATGGTGGCGCACACCGACAGCGCTGCACCTGGCCCGCCAATCGCGAGAACTCGCGCTCGATCTGCTCGCTCTCGTGTGGCCGACACAGTGCGTGGTTTGTGCCGCCGACGACCGGGATCTCTGTGACCCCTGTCGTAATGCGCTGCGAGAGGCGGCCGCTCGCCGCGCTGCCGATCCGAGCCTGCTCATGCACCTGCTGCTGGTGAACGGTGCCCGTGTCGGCGCATGGCCTGCCGGTGAGCCGTCTGCTGACGCCTCGGCTGTCGGTGGTGTGTCTGCCAGCCGTGTGCACGTCGAGACCCTGCCCGGCCGTGACCTGCTGGCGCTCGCCGCGGGGCACTACGAGGGTGCGTTGCGTGAGTTGCTTGTCGGGTATAAACACGAGGGGCGCACGAGTTTTGCGCGGGAGCTCTCGCTGCACCTGCGCGCGCCGCTCAGTGCTGCGCTTGCCGAGAGTCCCGGTAGGTCCCTCATTGTGGCTGTGCCGTCACGGCCTGCTCGGGTGCGCGAACGCGGGTACCGTCACGTCGATGAACTGGTGCGGCTCGTGTTGCGGGGCAACGGCCGGCAGGCGAGTGACCGCCCGGGGAGCGACCTGCAGGGGAGCAACCTGTGCGGTGACGGTGGCGGTGGCAGCAGCGGGACTGGGGCGGTATTTGTGTCGCGGGCCCTGCGCACGCTGCCCGGCCGAACCGGCCAGGTGGGACTGAGCGCCGAGGAACGGTCGCGCAACGCCGCGCGCATCACGGTGAACCCGCGCCTGCGCGAGCCGCTGCGTGGGCGAGACATCATCCTCGTCGACGACATTCTCACCACGGGTGCCACCCTTGGGGCAGCAGCGCGAGTGCTGACGGCTGCGGGGGCGACTGTGCGCGCCGCGGTCACGATCTGTGTGACTGAGCGGCGGGACGAGAAGCGAGCGTCAGTGCCGGGTGAAGCGCCGCTCGTGCTCCCCGGCAAGGAAAGCGATTCGGGCGGTTTTGCAAATAACCTCGATTCGCAGTGGAAGTGAGGGTGCGCGAACCGGTAAGGTTCGAGGAAGGCGTAGAGGTGCGCCCGGCACTGTGGCCCACCCGCCGAAACCCAAGGAGGTCACGATGGATGTCAGCATTCGCGGCAGAGGCGTAGGAGTTACGGACCGTTTCGAGAACTATGTGGGTGCAAAGACTGAAAAGGTCGCCCACTTGCTTCCGAAAGCGCAGACCTTTGAGGTAAAGATTTCGCGTCTCAGCGATCGCAGCCCGCAGCACGGGGATCGCGTCGAGATCACCGTCGTTGGCCCAGGCCCCGTCATTCGCGCGGAGAGCCAGGGCAGCGACAAATACACGGCGTTCGACATGGCCTATGGCCGAGTGCTTGAGCGCATCCGTCGCATGAAAGATCGCAAGCACGACCGCCGTGGTCGTGGCCGCACCTCACTCGGTGAGGCCGTCGCGGGCGACTTCAACGGTGTCGAAGTGGTCCCCGCATCAATCGAAACGCTTGAGGCCGTCGCTCACGGCGAGTCACCGCAGCAAGATTTCGATGGTTCGGGTGCCGAAGAGCAGTACACCCCGGTGGTCATTCGTCAGAAGGAGTTCCCGGCAGAACGGTTCACGGTCGACGAGGCCGTCGACCAGATGGAACTGGTCGGCCACGACTTCTTCCTGTTTGTCGAAAGCGAATCGGGCAAGCCAAGCGTCGTGTACCGCCGTAAAGGCTGGAACTACGGTGTGATTTCGCTGAGCGACGACTAACCGCGGTTCGCCGCTCACGAGGGTTCGTGTGTGGCGAACGGGGCCGCGCGCAGGTGCAGGGGTTTCCTGGTGCCGGCGCGCGGCCTTTTCCGTTGTCGCCGCGGAGTTGGCCAGGTGCCGATGCTGATCCTTGCTCGCAGCAGCGCCCACAAAACTGCTCTGCGACTCACACCAAGCCCAAAGCATTCGCTTGCTAGGCTGGGGTGTTGTCACAATTCGGCAACGACGGCAATCCCAGGAGATACGACGTGGCGACAGTCCTCGAACGAGTCCTTCGCGTAGGCGAGGGTCGCACCCTGAAGAAGCTTGAGCGACTCGCAAAGACGGTCGCCTCGCTCGAACCCTCATTCGAAGAGCTCAGTGACGAGGAACTGCGGGGCGAGACCGAGGAGTTTCGCGAGCGGTTCGCAAACGGCGAGTCCCTCGATGACCTGCTGCCAGAGGCGTTCGCTGCGGTTCGCGAGGCTGCGAAGCGCACCATCGGTCTGCGTCCCTTCGACGTGCAGGTGATGGGTGGCGCGAACCTGCACCTCGGCAACATCAGTGAGATGAAGACCGGTGAGGGCAAGACCCTCGTTGCGACGATGCCCGCGTACCTCAACGCAATCGCGGGTAAGGGCGTGCACATCGTCACGGTGAACGACTACCTTGCGAGCTACCAGAGTGAACTCATGGGGCGCGTGTTTCGCGCGCTCGGCATGTCCACTGGCTGCATCATCGCGGGGCAAACCCCCGCAGAGCGTCGCACCCAATATGAGGCTGACATCACTTACGGCACGAACAACGAGTTCGGCGGTGACTACCTGCGCGACAACATGGCAGGCACCGGCGCCGACCGAGTGCAGCGCGGCCACGCCTTCGCCATCATTGACGAGGTCGACTCGATTCTGATCGATGAGGCGCGCACCCCGCTCATCATCTCGGGCCCTGCCTCGGGTGAGGCAAACCGCTGGTTCGGTGAGTTCGCGCGCATCGCCAAGCTGCTCGAGCCCGGTGCCGACTATGAAGTCGACGAGAAGAAGCGCACCATCGGTGTGCTCGAACCCGGCATCGAGAAGGTCGAGGACTACCTCGGCAGCTCGAACCTCTACGAGTCGGTGAACACGCCGCTCATCTCGTTCTTGAACAACAGCATCAAGGCGAAGGC
>JAAZFP010000124.1 GCA_012511645.1 Microbacteriaceae bacterium | reverse complement strand
GGAGGCCACGGCGAGAACGTCGTCAACGTGATACTGGTTGATATTCGCGGCTGGGATACCCTTGGTGAGCTTTCCGTGATCCTCGCCGCAGCAACAGGTGTGGCGTCACTGGTGTTCTTGAGCACTCGAGTAGATACGCTGCCGAAGTTAAGCCGCCGCGCCGCGCGCGTGCGCGTGCACGACTACATTCGTCGTGTGGACGACCCGAATGATCCGGCCGAACGTCGCACATGGCTCCTTGCGGGCAAGAACCTGGATCCGTCGCGTCGTTCAATTCTGTTGGAAGTGGTTGTTCGACTGATCTTCCATGCGCTGATCTTGTTGTCGTTCTACCTACTGTTGACTGGCCACAACACTCCTGGTGGAGGGTTCGCAGGAGGGCTCGTCGCAGGGCTTGCGCTGGTCGCACGCTACCTCACCGGTGGGAGGGACGAACTGGGAGCGACCGTTCCCGTGGATGCGGGCAAGATCTTGGGTGCTGGGCTCGCGCTTGCCGCGACGATGGCGATCTTGCCACTCTTCTTCGGGCAGGCGGCTCTCGCATCTGCATGGATTGATCTTGATCTCGGCCCTCTTGGCACGGTGCCAATTGTGACCTCAACCTTCTTTGACATCGGCGTGTACCTCGTAGTCTTTGGACTGGTGCTTGATGTGCTGCGCAGCCTCGGCGCCGAAGTCGACCGCCAAGAAGAAGAAGACTTCGCGGCTGGTGCAATTCGACCGACTTCTGAAGCTGGTGATGCGCGATGATCCCGACGATGCCGCTCGTGCTTGTTGCCGTCATGATGGTGATGTATGCCGGGGGAATTTATCTGCTGCTTGATCGCAGTCTCACTCGAGTGCTGCTCGGCTTTCTGCTCGTCGGTAACGCAACCAATCTGCTGCTGTTTCTGACCTCGGGTTCCTTCGGTGTCGCGCCGATTTACGGCACTGATCCAAGCGACATGAGTGATCCGCTGCCACAGGCCTTCATCCTGACGTCGATCGTCATCACCTTTGGTGTGAGCGCTTTCATGCTGGCACTCATCTATCGCAGCTGGCGGCTTGCCCGAGAAGACGAAGATGCCGTGCACGATGATGACCACGACATGCAGCTCGCCGAGGCAGAGTCGCTCACCACCGAAGAGGTCACCGACGAAGAACTTGCTCAGGCTCAGGAGTTCGATGACGATTTGCCTGAAGACGGTTCGGAGGGCGACCGATGAACGCACTCATTCCTCTCGTCGTGCTCATTCCCCTCGGCAGTGCCGCGCTCGCACTCGCGCTGCCGGGCCGTCGGCGGGCCCAACAGCTCATCACCGTGGCCGCGCTCACCGCAGTCCTCGGCTTGAGCGCTGCGTTTATGTGGTTTACCGATACGCATGGAACGATGGTCATGCAGGTGGGTGGCTGGGCAGCTCCATTCGGCATTTCGCTCGTGGTAGATCGGCTCAGCGCGTTGCTCCTTGCGGTATCTGCGGTGGTCTTGCTTGGTGTGCTTCTCTTCTCGCTCGGGCAGGGCCTTGCCGATGGTGATGATGAGACGCCTGTCTCGATTTACTATCCGACCTATCTTGTGCTCGGCGCGGGTGTGTGTAACGCGTTTATCGCTGGTGATCTCTTCAACCTGTATGTCGGTTTTGAAATTCTGCTGGTTGCGAGTTATGTGTTGATCACGCTTGGCGGCACCGGACCGCGGATTCGAGCCGGGGTGACCTATGTGGTTGTGTCGCTCGTGTCGTCAATTCTCTTCCTCGCGTCTATCGCGCTCGTGTACGCGGCAACCGGCACGGTCAATATTGCGCAACTCACGGTGCGCATAGCGGAGCTCCCTGACAACGTGCAGCTACTGCTTAACCTCGCACTCTTGATTGCGTTCGGTATCAAAGCGGCTATTTTCCCACTCGCGTTTTGGCTGCCCGACTCGTACCCGACCGCTCCGGCGCCGGTTACCGCAGTCTTTGCTGGCTTGCTCACCAAGGTGGGCGTGTATGCAATCATTCGCACTCAGTCGCAGCTATTCCCCGATTCAGACATCAGTGACCTTCTCTTCGTCATTGCAGCCCTGACGCTGGTGGTCGGCATTTTCGGTGCGATCTCACAGCTGGATATTAAGCGCCTACTGTCATTTACTCTGATCAGTCACATCGGGTATCTGATCTTCGGTATCGCGATCTCCACAGACCTCGGATATGCCGCGACGATCTTCTACATTGCCCACCACATTATTGTGCAGACCACGCTCTTCCTCGCGGTCGGTTTGCTCGAACGTCACGCTGGCACCACTTCGCTCACGAGCCTCGGAGGAGTTCTCCGAAGTGCACCGGTCATCGCAGTACTGTTCTTTATTCCGATGCTCAACCTTGGCGGTATTCCACCGTTCTCTGGTTTCATCGGCAAGCTTGGACTGTTTACTGCTGCGGCTGAGCTGGCAAGTCCCGGCGCATACTGGTTGATGGGAGTAGGCGCACTGGTATCCCTGCTCACGCTCTATGCCCTCGCTCGGGCGTGGAGCCTTGCGTTCTGGAGAGCGAAGGCAGTCACCACTGATGGGCTTGCCGCGCCGCAGCCGAAAACTACCGAAGGGCAGATGCTGCAAGGACGTGAGCAGGCACTGCTTGAACGATTGCACGATGCCCCCGGTGCCGAACCGATGAAGGAGCAACGAGAGATTCCTGCATTGATGCTCGTTGCGACGACTGGAATGGTTGTGGTGAGTGTGCTGCTGACGGTGTTTGCCGGCCCGTTGTACACCTATGCGTCGCGAGCGGGGGAGCAGATTGCGCAGCCTCAGGCGATGGTGCTCGCAGTGCTCGGTCAGCCGGGAGATCTTGGCAGCGGGAGCGGCGACGTGGGCATAGGTGACTACGACCCTATGGCGAGCAGCGGGGGTGGTCAGCAATGAGTGACAACGAACGTGGTGCGCGGTCTGTCTTTCGCTGGCATGAGCTGCCGTTACTGATCGGGCTGATCATCACATGGATGATGCTGTGGCGAGAAATTTCTTGGTTATCGCTGTTGAGCGGGGTCGTCGTCTCAGTTATTGCAATGCGACTGTTCTATCTTCCTCCAGTAATGCTTGCCGGTCGCTTCAATGTGTGGTGGGCTGCCCGATATCTCGGGTTCTTTCTCTGGCACCTCATGCTGGCATCATTTCAGGTCGCCTGGCTTGCGGTTCGCCCCGGGCCGCCACCTCGCACCGCGATTCTGGCCATGCGTCTGCGTACCCGCTCAGACTTCATTCTGACGATGGTGGCGTTAACGGTGTCTCTGATCCCAGGCTCGCTTGTGGTTGAAGTAGATCGCTTCGCTTCGACACTCTATCTCCATGTGTTAAACACTCCCACGCAGCGAGAAATCCGCAGGATGCGCCAGCAAACTCGGCATATTGAAGAGTTACTTATCCGAGCAGTCGGATCACGCGCTGAAGTGAGGGCTCTGTGATGGACCTGTTTGAGATGATTACGGTGATTATTGTGATTCTTGGGCTGGCGTTCACTGCTCTCGCAGCGGTTGTTCGTATCGTGAGAGGCCCAACGATTCTCGATCGTATGATTGCGTCCGATGTGTTGCTCACCACTTTGATGCTTGCCATAGGGTCGAATATGGCGCTGAGAGGCAACACCACCGGTATCGCGGTCATGGTAGCGATTGCTGCAACTGCGGTGCTGGCAACGATTGTTGTTGCACGGTACGTTCGCCGTAAGGCCTCGCTCAACGATCAAGTTTCACCAGACAGGGGGACCGAACATGTCTGATGTGCTGCTCGATGTGCTGTCATTGGTCTGCCTCATTGGGGCGGCCGTGTTCTCGGTTGCGGCCGGGATCGGGTTACTGCGGTTTACTGATGCGCTCAGCCGATTGCACGCTGCCACGAAGCCACAGATTTTTGGCTTGCTGCTGGTGATTGCCGCAGTCGCTCTGCATGATCGATCATGGATGACGCTGCTCGCACTTGTGCCGGTGTTCGTGTTTCAGTCGTTAACTGCGCCAATTGGTGCCCATATGGTGGGTCGTGCGGTCTACCGTAGTGGGCAGCTTGACGATGATACGGTCGTGATGGATGAGCTTGCCCCCGCCATCGAGCGTTCGGAGCGCCTCAGCTGAGACGAGGCAGCGGCTGGACCGAACCGTGTGGTTCAGCCCAGCCGCTGTGATGGTGTCTCGTGCGGGAGGGTTACTCGTCAATGAGGTAACGGCTGTAGGCCGGCACCGTGAGGAACGTTGGGAAGTCATCGCCGAGGGCTACGTCTTCAAACAGTTCCACTGCTTCAGCGAATCGGTCGCCATCAAAACGGTCAAACGAATCGACGGTCTCACGCAGCAGTTCTCTCACCCAATCCTTGGTGATCTGATTGCCTTCTACGGTGGATTGATCTTGGTCGATCCACTGCCAGATTTGTGAGCGGCTGATCTCAGCCGTTGCTGCATCTTCCATCAGATTGTCGATCGCGACGGCACCGTGGCCGCGCAACCATGCCTCAACATAGCGAACTG
>JAAZFP010000123.1 GCA_012511645.1 Microbacteriaceae bacterium | reverse complement strand
TATCGCGCCAGATGTGGTGCTTATGGATCTTCGCATGCCCGGTATCGGTGGTGTTGAGGCGACCCGCCAGATCGTGGGGCTGGGTGAGTCAGCGCCGCGGGTGCTCGTGTTCACCACCTACGAAGAAGATGACCAGATTCTCTCGGCAATCGAAGCGGGGGCGAGTGGCTATCTGCTGAAGGCCGCGCCCGCGGCGGAGCTGATCGCTGGTATTCGCGCCGTCGTTGCGGGGCAGACGGTGCTGGCGCCGAGTGTTGCCGCGCAGCTTGCTGGTGCAGTGCGGGCGCCGCGGGCGCAGGGGCCGAGCCTCACTCCGCGGGAGCTCGAGATACTTGAGCTGGTTTCGCAGGGTCTCTCGAACCCGGCAATTGCGGAGAGGCTCTTCATTGGTGAGTCGACGGTGAAGACGCACCTGCTGCACGTCTTTGAAAAGCTCGAGGTCAGTGACCGCACCCGCGCGGTCACGAAGGCGATGGAACTCGGGGTGCTCGGCTGGCAGCGGGCGTAGTGTGCCGTTCAGCCGAGCACCCGTCGTAGAAAATCAGTCGACGTACTTAATGTCGATGTCGGCGACATCCTGGTCTTCGAGGTTGACCACAATATTGTCTGGGTTGCGGGTGGTCATCCAGATGAGCTCTTCGGTGTGGCTCAGGTTGCCCTCAATGTGTGGCACAAACGGAGGCACATAGACGAAGTCACCTTCGCTCATGTAGACGATCTCTTCGTAGCGCTCGCCGAATCGAATCTATCCGTTGCCCTTGAAGATGTAACCGCCGGTCTCTGCTTTGCCATGGTGGTGTGGGTCGGATACCTCGCCCGGCCCGGTGTGCACCTTGCCGAACCAGAGGTCTTTGACCTCGGTGTTTTCTTTGCTGACGCATGAGTAGCGGCGGGCGTTGAGGGTTTGGCCGGGAGCCATTGGCAGTTCGTCAGCTCGCTGGACGGTGAGCTTCTTCAGAACCTTCGGCTCCGAACCGGGCCGATCACCAGGGAGACTCATCGCGGGACACTGGGCTGCTTTTTGCTCAGTGTCCCGCGAAGCAAACCAACTCTTTCAAATCGAGCATGCCGTATCTCATCAGTGTCAGGCGCTTTTCTCGGCAGAACGGCGCATCATTTAGCAGATGATGGCGGCAGGCCTACACGCCGCTGTCGCGGTACTTCGCCGAGAGCTCCTGGTACCCGAAAGCGTTCGAGCGCACCCGCTCGGCCATAGCTTCGGTCATGGGTCCGCGATCCTTGGCGGGAACACCCGCGACCAGGTGACCGGCCTCAACCTGCTGCCCCTCGAGCACGAGCGCGCCCGCGGCGACAAAGCCGCCCTCACCGACCACGGAGTTGTTGAGCAGCTTCGCGCCCATGCCGATCAGTGAGCCAGCGCCGACGCGTGTGCCGTGCAGCAGGGCGAGGTGGCCGACGCCGACGTTTTCGCCAATAATCGTGGGAATGCCCTCATCAGTGTGGGCGACGACGTTGTCCTGCAGGTTGCTGCCTGCCCCGATCTCGATGCGGTCAAGGTCGGCCCGAAGCACCGCGCCGAACCAGATGCTCACACCCGGCCCGATGTGCACATCGCCGATCAGTGTTGCGTTCGGCGCCACCCACGCGGTGGGGTCGATGACGGGGGTCTTGCCGTAGAAGGGAATGATGAGCGCCATTCCCTCACTGTAATGCACCGTGTCTTGTGGAGGAGGGAAGTCCGGTCAGGCTGCGCGGAAGAGATCAGGTTGCAGGGTATGGCGGAGCGCCTCCTCCACTGCTGCCGTGATGTCTCCTGCCTGCCCGAGCAATATCGAGCGAGCTAACGTCGACACTGGAATGCCTGCCCTCTCTGCGCGCGCTTCGAGCATCGTGAG
>JAAZFP010000122.1 GCA_012511645.1 Microbacteriaceae bacterium | reverse complement strand
TGCCCGTGCGCACCGCCGAGGAAGTGCGCGCTCGCGCGACTCGCACGGTGCAGCGAGCCGTCGACACCGGAAAACTGCCTGCCACGGTGCGACAGCGGTGGGCCGAGGTGCTGGGCGCCGACTCGCTCTGGAGCTTTGCCCCCACGGTCATTCACGGCTCACTTGATCCTGACGCGCTGCTCATCGGTGAAGACGCGGTGCTCGGGGTGTTGGGCTGGAACGAGCTTTCGCTTGGCGACCCCGCGAGCGATATGAGCTGGTTGGTCGCCGGTGACAGTGAGACCTTCGACGTTGCGCTGATTCGGTATGCGACACTGCGCGGCATCGTGGGGCAGAAAGAAATCTCGGCGAGGGCTCGGTTTTACCACGAGCTTGAGGTCGCCAAGTGGTTGCTGCACGGCGTTGACAGCCACGATTCCGAGATTATTGACGATGCTGTGGCGATGCTCGATCAGCTGGTTGATCGACTCCAAAGCATGGGCACTCCCCTGCCGCACCGCGCGGCACTGTCTGCACTCGAGGCCGAACAGGTGCTCGCCGCAACACCAGCAGAGATCGATGATCTTCGCTCTGAAACGGCCGAGTATGACGCGCTGGACGACGATCGGGTGTTCCTCGCCGATGAAGACTTCGACTCCCTCGTGACACCGCCGTCTGATCTGCCACCCTCAGTCACCGACCGGTAGCGCCGCCTGACGAGAGGCCCGCCACAGCACCTCGAGTTCGCTCATGCTGCGCGAGTGAGTTGCCCGCAGTTCGGTGCCATCAGCGACATAGAAGAGGGTGACGTCGATGAGCGCAGGATCGATGCCTGCCCACTGCGCGTAGGCGTGACGGTAGAGGTCGAGTTGCAAGAATCGTGAGTGTCGCTCGGCGTCGGTGCGAGGCGGCACACCCGATTTCCAGTCGACAATTTCAACCTGAGCTGTCGAGTCTGGCTGCGCCTCATAGACGGCGTCAAGCTTGCACACGAGTGTCGTCTCGGCGAAGGGCAGAGTGATCTCAAGCTCGATCGCGATGGGTTGCAGGCCCGCGAACCGCGAGGCTTCGAACTGTTCGATGAGCGAGTGCAGCTCGCGCTCGTCGGCCGCCAGCACGGGCTCTGACTCACTGAACGCCTCGGCGAGACCGTTTGCGGCTGCCACGTCTTCACCTGCGACATCGAACGATCGCTCGAGCGATGCTTCGAGCGCCTCATCGACACCGGCGAGCGTCAGCGACGTGCCGAGTGCAGTGCCCGCGCGCCGTTCGACCCACTCGTGAAACAGGTTGCCGACACGGGTGCGGCGATAGGGGCGCACCGGCATGGGTCGCAGCCTGCGTCGCTCAGCTTCGGCCGGGTTCTCAATGAACTCGTGGAACGTTGATGCGGTGATTCGTTCTGCCTTCGTTGCTTCGGCGGTAGGGCGGTCTCGGTCTGCATCTCGCTCCCTCAGCAAGAGTTCGACCGTCGAACTTGGCTTCGTGCGAGACGGATCGCGTAGCGCATCTCTGAGGTCGCCACCCGGCACGTCTCCCAGAGCATCAGCAGCCGCCTGAGCGCTTTCACTTGCCTCGCTGGTGTCAAGCGTCTCGCTGGCGTCGAGCGCCTCGCGAAGCACCGCAGCTGCGGTGTGCACCGCCTGAGCGCGGCTGCCGAGCGGATCAAGCGGCCAGGTCTCGGTGCGACCCGTCACCGGAGTTGGGTCTGCGTCGAATTCACTTGCGACCGGCAGCTCAGGGATCAACGACGCGGCCGCGATCTCACGCAGGTAGGGAGCAAGTGGCCGGGCACTCTTTTGCCCACCCCAGAATGAGGCGGTGAGCAGCAGGCGCGACCTGGTGCGGGGGAACGCCACATAGGCTAGACGACGTTCTTCGCTCGCAGCTTGCGCCTTCAGTTCAGTCTGGTACGCGGCGATCGCCTCCCGCACCTCAGCCTGAGTGTCGGCTGCCTCGAAATCGAGCGTCGGTCTCGCCGCCCGATCACCTCGAAGCGCGTCTGGCAGCTGCCCGGGGCGCAGCCAACCCTTGCCCTCGCGCGCTGATGCCGGAAACTCCCCCTCGACGAGACGAGGCACTGCAACGAGGTGCCACTGCAGCCCCTTTGCGCCGTGCACGGTGATGAGTTGCACCGTCGAGGGCTCGGGTTCGGGCACATGCTCGGCGGGCTCATCGTCTTCCGTCGCGCGTTCAAGCCAGTCGAGCACCGACGCAAGGGTGCCCTGTTCATCGGTCGCGAGAAAACCGAGGACGAGGTCGGTGAAGGCATCGAGATTTGCGCGTGCGACCGCGGCTCCGTCATACCCGGTATGTTCGGCCGCATCGAGCTCGATGTCGAGCAGCAGCGCCTGGGTGACACTGCGCAGCAGCGAGGGGATGTCGCCCCCCACCTCGCGACGCAGCTGGTGCAGCAGCTGCCCCGCCTCGCGCAGGCGATCACGGCCCAGCTCAGACACACGCTCGAGCGCGCGGTGCTCCAGTGAGCGAAGACCGGCGATCTCATCGAGCGCGTCAAGTAGGGTGAACTGCTGCTCCGAGACCTGCAACCCGGCGTCGGTCGTGAGCAGGTCACGGTCGATGGGCTGCTTCGCGTGATCTCGCTGCGAAAACCACCGTGCCGCATATGAGAGGCCCGCAAGATCTGCGGCACCCACACGAAACCTGGGGCCTGAGAGCAGCCGCAACAGTTCGTTGCTCGCGTCAGCGTGCCAGAGGCACCGCAGCGCAGATACCAGGTCGGTCACTTCTGGGGTGGTGAGCAGTCCACCGATGCCGACAATCTGGTTCGGCACTCCGGCGCGCCACAGCGCCGCAGAGATCGCGGGCATGTGTTTGCGTGCACGGCATACGACCGCGGCTGTCGCCGGTTTCTTCTCGCGAGCCAGGTGCTCGTTGCGCGCATCGCGCATCCACGTCGCGAGTGCCTCAAACTCGGCCTCGAGCGTTTCTGTGGCGATGCACTCAACCTGGGGCGGCCCGGGTGCAGGAGGTGGCGCGTCGGGGCCGAGCAGCTTGCGCACGTATTCCTCGCCCGAGGTGAGTTCCTCGACCGTGAGGCCTGAGCCTGAGCCTTCGAGCGCGGCAGAGAGCGGCGCGCTGACCGCGTTCGCGACCTTCAGCACCGACGCTGGGTTGCGCCAGCTGATCGAGAGCGGCAGGGTGAGACCCGATTTGGCCAAGCCCCCGTGCTGATCAGTCGCGCGGAAGTCATGATGGAACGTCTGCAGGTTGCTGGCAGACGCACCGCGAAACCCGTAAATCGACTGGTGTGGGTCGCCAACAGCCATCACCGAATTGCCGGCGAAGAGGGTCGAGAGCAGCGTGGTTTGACCGACCGAGGTGTCTTGCACCTCATCGAGCAGCACGACCGGCGTGCGTCGTCGCAGGGTGCGCACCGCGTCTGGCGAGCGACGGAGCGTTTCGACCGCAAGCGCAAGCTGGTCTGAAAATTCGAGCACCCCACGGCGTCGCTTTTCGGCTGCGAACGCTCGCGCGAGGTCGACCGCGACTTCGGTGGCGTTCAGGTCAGCCAGTACCTGATCGATGAGCACATAGCGCCCCTCAGGCTTCTTCTCGTTATAGGGAAGGGTGTCAATGTGCCTCGCACGCTCGAGTTGTTCGAGCACCGCGTCGAAGCTCGTGAGATTGTCGGCAATGGCGTGGTCGAGGGTAATGACCTGTTTCACGAGGGTGCCAAGCGATGCGCGACTGTCGGCGAGTCGCTCATCGTCGCTGGCACACACGATGTCGCGGGCGATGCCCCATGCGGTGGCCGCGTCGATGACTTCGCTGCCGGCGGCAAGACCAGCGAACGCGCCAAACTCGGTCACGACCGCCGAGGCGAAAGAGTTGTAGGTGCTCACGTCTGGCGTGTGCAACCCATCAGCCATGCGTTCGGAGAGAAGGGCCGCTTGGGCGCGCTGTGCCTTATCCAGAGTGTCTTGCACCTGTGGCAGCGCGAGACAGCGCAAGAAGCGCTGCAGTTGCTCGGTGACACGCTCCCCAAGCTCGCCCGCGGCTTTGCGGGTGAAGGTGAGACCGAGCACCTCCTCTGGTTGGGCGAGGCTGTTCGCAACGAGCCACACGACGCGGTTCGCCATGGTCTCGGTTTTGCCGCTGCCAGCGCCAGCGATCACGAGCACACTGCCCCCGAGTGGCTGCTCAATGACCGTGGCCTGCTCTGGAGTGGGAGGCTCAAATTTTTCGGTCTCGACCGCGATAATGGTCGCAATATCGAGTGCGCTGAAGACAGGGATCATGCGTGGCTCACCGCCGGAATAATGTGCAGCGCGCAAGCCGCGCCGATCGCAAATGGGTCGCTGCAGTGGTGTTCAACCTGCGCCTCAAATGAGGCACCCGCCATGGCCGCGGCCGCAGCGAGCACCCGGGAGATGAACTTGTCCCGAGTCTGCTCGGTGAGACCGGGCTGCGCAAACTCCGCGTAGGGTGTGCCGGAGTCGAGTTCGGGCTTTCTGAGGGTGTCTGCGTGCACATAGACGAGCTTCGCATCGGTCTCGGCTGATTCGTGGATCGGATGACCGTCCGAATCGACGAATGCGCCCTGTTCGGCACCCAACTGGTAGGCCTGCAGTTGCGCGTGGTCTTCGACTTCGGCTGCACTTGGCCTCGTGCGACCGGTCTTCAGGTCAACCACGGTGACGCGCACGCTGCCGTCGTCTCGCCTCACCGCTTCGATGCGGTCGGCGTTGCCGCGCAGTCGAGCGAACTCGAGTGGCACTTCGAACGTTGCCTCACGCGCAAGCAGTGTGTGCCCCGATGCGGTGAAGTCGGCAAGATATCGTGCGACCGCACTGGCCATATGCTCCGTGTCACCGTGCGCACGCCGGGACTGCCACTCGGCATCAAACCGCAGCTCATCCCAGTGGGCGAACACCTCATCGCGAATCGATTCGGCGGGCGCGTCTGGGCCTGCGGTCTCGAGCGCCCGGTGCAACAGGGTGCCGACGTTTGCGCGGTAGTCAGCGGTGAACCCAGAGATGCTCGACACAAACCAATCGAGCGGGCAGGTCTCGGCTCGCTGCAGCTGCGATGGGCTCACCCGCACCGTCTCGCCAGCATCGATATCGGCGAGCGGTCTCGCGGTGCTGGGCGGTCGCACACCGTACCAATCGTCTGGGTGGGCGCCAGGCACCCCTGCTCGCGCAAGCTGTACAAGCGCTTCGCGCGCTGCCTCATCGCCCGGGTGCTGCACGAGGCGCCTGCGCATCTCGGCAACCGCGCCCCTCAGGGTGAGTCGCGAACTCGGGAGCTCGTGTGAGATGAGGTGGTCGCGGCCGAGCGCAAAAAACACGCTCGGATGCAGGTCTTCGTTCTTTACCGCAATCACCAGCACTTCGGTGCGTGCCCTGGCGATCGCGTGCACCAACAGCCGCAGCTCGTCGTGCAGCGTGTCGTGTCGTGTCGGTAGCGTCGCGGCTCCGTCGCGCAGCACTCGTTCCAGAGCGGTCACGCCGAGCAATGAGCCACGCGCTCGCAGGTTCGGCCACTCACCGTCTTGTGGGCCGAGCACGCACACGAACTCAAACTGCTGCCCGATCGCTCCCTGAGGGGTCGTGACCGTGACCACCTCACGGGCCCCTCGCGCTGCGAGCGAATCTTCTGGCACCGTGCTCGTCATGAGCTCGGTCAGCAGGGCATCGATGGGTTGGTCGCTGTCGTGTTCTTCGTGGCGCTGGAGCGCGAAAAAGAGCCCGAGCACCCCGTCGAGGGCGCGGTGTGCGTCGTCGGCACGGGCCCCCTTTGCGCCCAGCGCCTGCTCTTGCAGCACGGGCGCCAGCCCACTACCCTGCCAGATCTGCCACAGCACCTCGCGCGGTGTGCCCCCCGCGGCATGCACCCGTTGCGCCTCTGCCGCGATCACACCGAGTGTGCGCAGCTGGCGCGCGGCACGCATGTCGACGATGGGTCGCTCACCGGGAAACTCGAACCCTTCGAGCACCAACGCATCAAGCGCAGCGGCACCCCCGCCAGGAGTCTGACCCTCGTTCGCGGAGTGAAGACGAAGCGCCGCACGCAGCCGCCTGAGCGCAATCGGGTCAAGCCCTCCGAGGGGGCCGCCCAGCAGCCGCATCACCTCTCGCGCATCGAGCGGCGCGAGGTCGAGGGCATGCTGTAGCACCCGCACGAGATCGCGCACCAGGTCGTGCTCGCGCAGCACCAGCCCCCCAGCGGCTGTTTCGCTCGGCACCTGCAGCCCGGCGAGCGCCCGCGCGACGCGCTTCACTTCGCCGCGGGTGCGGCACAGCACCGCCATCTGCGACCACGGCAGTTTTGGAGAGCCGCCAAGCCCGAGGTGGCGCGCGCGCAGTTGGTGAGCGATCGCACCGAGTTGTTCTGAGGAGGTGCGGACGGTGGCAACGCTCACGTCACCGACAGCATCACTGATTGCTGCGGTCGCGCGACGCTGTTGCCCGGCTCCCGCGGCCCCCACTCTGCCGCTCAGCTGCTGCACGAACTGCCGAATTTTCGGCCCGTGTCGATAGACGTGTTCGAGCACCACCAGTTGGTCTTCGCCGCGAATCAGTTCTGGGGCACCGCGACGTCGCAACTCACCGACGAGATCACCGAGCACCCGGGTGCGTTCACCCTGAAACGCGCTCGTCGCGATGTCGGGGTCACCAAACACCCACACCGTCGTGCCTCGCTCGGCAAGCGCCGCAAGCAGCGCGAGACCACCCTCACCCAACTCGCCCGCATCATCGACCAGCACCAGCGCTGGCACGCTGATCTCGCGATCGTCTCTCAGCACTCGACGCGCTGCTCGCAGCATCGCGCTCGAGCTGAGTTCACCCGGTCGCTCGCGATCCGTCTTCACGCGCGCTCGGTCAAGCAGTTCGGCAGCGCCGAGCCACCGCTCACGCAGGTCTGGTGTCAGGTCACCTGCAGCCTGCCCCCCGACAGTGCCGTCACCGACCGGCGCCGTCGAGAGCTGCGCCAGCGCCTCGCTCACCGAAAGGTCTGCGTCGTCAAGCACCCGGCCAAGCTCACGCAGTTCGCCGCGAAAGGCACTCCCGAGCAACACATCGGGTTGAAACGGCAGCGCATGCTGCGGGGCGAACTCACCCGACACCAGCTCGGTGATGACCGCTTCAACCGCCTCATCTTGCGCGGTGCCGGAGAGCAGGCGCGGAGCATCACGCCCGCTGAGGGCCGCGTGTCGCTGCAACACGGCGAAGGCGAACGAAGCCGCGGTGCGCACCGGGGTGCCGCCGATGGCGCGGTCGAGGCGTCGCTCAAGCTGCCGGCGCAGCGCACTCGCAACGTGGCGGTTGGGTGCGAGCACGAGCAGCTGCTCGTCTGACCAGCCGTCTGCCGTGAGTGTCGCCCAGAGCTCACCGATCAGCGTGGTCTTGCCACTGCCGGGCGCGCCAAGCACGCGCGCATGCTGACGAGGGTCAAGGCTGAGCACGCGGTGTTGCGAGGGATCACATTCAAGCACAGCTTCAGCGTAGGGCGCACCGACGACATTCTCGAACATCCCAGCGCACCAGGCGCACCGCGACGCCCCAAATGCTGCGCTGTGGGCGAAACCGTCGGGCGATCTGCGCGACACCGCAGCCTCTCGTTCTAGACTCGCAGGTGTCAGCATTCGACGCCCGCGCCTCGTGCGCGCACCTCAGGAGGAACCGTGGAAGTTCGCATCGGCATCAAGCATTCGCCCCGAGAGCTCTCATTCGAGGTTGATACGAGCCCGGCAGATGTTCGCGCGCTCGTTGAGAAGGCCGTCGCAAACGATGCCGAGCTGCTCACTCTGACCGACACCAAAGGTCGCCAGTTTCTCATCGACACCGACTCAATCGCCTACATCGAGATCGGCGCCGAGGCGGGTCGCCGCGTCGGTTTCGTCAGCTAACGCCTCACGCCGGGGCTACGCCGAGGCCGAGCTCTCGCGACTCAGCAACACCGCAACCTCGAGGTGCGCGGTGTGCGGAAACATGTCGAACAGGCGCGCCTCGCGCACCGCATACGATGGCATTGCCGCGAGATCCTTGGCGAGGCTGACGGGGTTGCAACTCGAATAGATCACGGTTTCGATGCCGCTGCCCTCGATCCAGGTGGCGAGGGTGTCTCCGATGCCCCGCCGCGGCGGGTTCACCACGAGCAGTTCGGGCAACGCGTCAGTCGCTGCGGCCAGCGCAAACTCGGTGGCGTCAGCAGCCACGAACCTCGAGCCGAGGCCAGCTTCGCTCGAGGATCGCTTCGCAGACTCTATCGCCGCCTCGCTGAGCTCAACCCCGACGACGGTGCACGCTGCGTCACTCTCGCCGCCCGCGGCTCGGAGCGCCGCGGCGCAGTGCAGCGCAAAGCCGCCGACCCCGCAATAGAGATCCCAGATCGACGCTGGCTGCACCGCAGTCACCCACGCTGCAGCTTGAGCGTACAGCGCCCTCGCGACCTCGGTGTTGGTCTGAAAGAAACTCTGCGGCTGCAGGTGCAAAGTGAGCGGCGCGTCATCGAAGCCGAGTTGCATGGCGAGGGTCGACCCCCACAGCAGCTCTTCATCGTCGCCCTCGAGCACCGCCTTGTGCTCGGGCAGCAGGTTGACCGAGATCACCGCGGCCAGCGGCACCAGCGACCTGAGCAGTGAGAGCCTCGATCGCAGCACCTCGCGCGCGCGCTCGCTGCGCACCACGAACCGCACCATCAGCTCGCCTGAGGGCGCGAGCGTCACATGCGCGAACTTCAATTCGCCGCGGCGCGCGGGCACGTCATAGGGTGCGAGCTTCGTCGATTCGAGATACTCGGCGATGCGCGGAATAACCCGGGCGATCTCTGGCGCCTGGATCGCGCACTCGCGCAGGTCGACCCCGCGCCCGTCTGGGCCGAGAATGCCAAGGGTCACACGACCGGGTTCCCCGCCCACCACGAGCTTCACCCGGTTGCGAAAGCCCCGATCGCCTGCCGTGAACGGAGTGATCCACGCCTGCTCGGCAACCTGCGGCAGGAGCGATGCGCAGCGCTCGGCCTTCTCTCGCAGCTGCTCAGCGTATGGGGTCTCGATCAGGGAGCACGATCGACACTCCCCCGCGTCGAAGTACCGGCACTGCAGCAGTGGCAGCGAGGCTGGCATCGCGCTCATGTCTGCGCCGCATTCAAGCGGTGAGACCGAGGCCGTCCATGCGACGGGTGTGATCGGCGATCAGCTCGGTGAAAATCGGCTCGACATGGCTCGCCACAAACGTTCGTCCCTCGCTGAGCGCGAGCACCTCGCGCGACACGAGCAGCGTGTCTCCGACGAGGCGGCGACCCCACAGGGCGAGGCGATTTGCGAGGGGCGGATCAACGGCAATCTCTGCCGCCAGCAGTTCTTGCAGCTCTTTGCGACCTGAGTCATCACGCAAGATCTGAATCGCTTCGCCGCGAAACCCATCGTCGAGGCCGCGGGCCAGCTCGGCGAAGAAGTCATCAAAGAGCCCGCCCACGAGATAGATGCTCAGCACATACTGGTGCCAGTCTGCCGTGTCGATGCGTTCAAGAAACTCGTCAATCACCGGCGTGTAGGGCATCATAACGAGGTGCGGCTCGCGGCCACGCTTGCGCAACTCCGCGCTCAGTTTCTGGTGTTTGGTCAGCGTGATGCCAGCCGATCCTGCGAGCACCTCTTTTGATTTGAGGTTCGGGGCCCCAGCAACCGCGCGCGCTGCGGCCTCATACAGTTCGAGCTGCAGGTAGGTGGTGAGGCCAAGAAACGGCATGATGCCGGGCGCAAACTCGCTCAGCTCGAGACGCACCGCCTCGTCAGTTTCTGTGCGCGAGGATAGCTTGCGGGCAGGCGCCTTGTCTTTTCGCCAGCCATCGCGCAGCGATTTCATCCACTCGAACACGTCGCTAGTGTACCCCGGGTTCTAATCGGAAGCGCAACACCTTCTAAGTTGTGAGTTACCACACCTACAACTGAAGGGCTGCGCTTCCTTGTCCACACACTACCGCCACCTGACACTTGACGACCGTATCGAGATCGAGCTCCGCCACGAACAAGGCGAAAGTAACGCCAAGATCGCACGCAGGCTCGGTGTTCACCGTTCCACGATCAGCCGAGAGCTCCGCCGGAACTCGTGGCAACCAGAACACGACCACGCGAACCTGCGCCCCTACCTGCGCAACAAACTCGATACTCGCAATCGGCACGAGCGGCTCTACCTTGCCGGTCAAGCTCAACTCCACGCCGATCAACGCCAGGCCCGCTCCCACCAGCCCTACCTGATGACCTATGACCAGCTCGTTGACTGGGTCATCACACAGTTGCGTCGGGGATGGACTCCGGAAGAAATCAGCGGCAGGCTCGCAGTGGAGTTCCCCGATGACGGGCGGATGCGGGTGAGTGTGGAGACGCTCTACGCGTGGATCTACTCACCAGCGCAGCAGCATCGAGCTCTCTGGCAGTACCTCACGCGCGGGCACAAGAAACGTCGCAGAAAGCGTGGCCGGAATGTGCATCGTGAACGGTTCAAGTGGCGAATCTCGATCCATGACCGGCCCGCAGTGATCGAGGACCGGCGACAGTTTGGGCATTGGGAATCCGACAGTGTGATCGGCGCAGGCAGCAGTGGAGGGATCCATACGACTGTCGAACGCATGAGCCGTTATCTGCAGGCTGTGAAGATTCCCCAGGTCGCTGCGCGGCCCACGGTGGATGCGCAAATCGGACTGTATTCAGCGTTCCCGGCGCATGCGGTCCGGGCGGTTACCGCAGACAATGGGTCCGAGTTCGCGTTCCACTACGAACTCGCCGACGCCCTCGCGGTCCCGACCTACTTTGCGGATCCGTACTCGGCGTATCAGCGTGGCAGTAATGAACACTTCAATGGTCGGTTGCGCAGGTATCTGCCCAAGGGCACCAGTTTCGATGACCTCACCCAAGACGAACTCGACGAGTTCGTGCACGAGATCAACAACCGTCCTCGGAAGATCCTCGGCTGGGCGACTCCTGCAGAGGTGTTTCAAGAGTTAAGCTCGGGGTGACTCACTAGGTGTTGCACTTCAAACTAGAATCCGGGCTCGTCGTTTTTTGGCGGATGTGCGCGTAATATGGAAATACGGGGGCGATTGAACCCCCAAGAGTGGAATTGGGGGATTTTATGTCTGACAATGAACCGCGAAAT
>JAAZFP010000121.1 GCA_012511645.1 Microbacteriaceae bacterium | reverse complement strand
TTTGGTGTGTGCCCTGGCTCACAATCGCAAGTCGGGGCGTCACGGTTTACCTTACGCGCCTTGGCGACCATCAAGCGCCGTGAAAATGCGCTCGGTCACTTCGTCGACCTGTCCAAGACCGTCAACCGTCACAAGAATGCCGCGCTCAGCGTAGAGATCTACCAGCGGCTTCGTCTGTTCGGCGTAGACCTCTTGACGATGACGAATGATTTCTTCGGTGTCGTCAACGCGACCCTCGATCTGTGCGCGACCGAGCAAGCGCTCGACCACCACGTCGGTGTCGACCTCGAGCAACACCACGGCGTCAAGGGTGTGACCCTGCGCGCCGAGCACCGCGTCGAGGGCATGCGCCTGGTCAACCGTGCGAGGGTAGCCATCGAGCAAGAAACCCGGCGCAACATCGGCCTGCTGCAGCCGATCAGCCACAATCTCGTTGGTGAGTTCGTCGGGAACCAGCTGGCCAGCCTCGATCAGCTGCGAGACGCGCTTGCCGAGCTCAGTGCCCTCTTTGATGTTCGCGCGAAAGATATCACCGGTCGAGATCCATGGCACGGCGTACCGCTGCACAATGCGCTCGGCCTGAGTACCTTTGCCAGCTCCCGGGGGGCCGACGATGAGCAAACGAATCTGGGTGGTCTCTGTCACTTGAGAAGTCCTTCGTAGTGTCGCTGTTGCAGCTGCGCATCAATCTGCTTCACGGTCTCAAGACCAACACCCACAATAATGAGGATCGATGCGCCGCCGAACGGGAAGTTCTGGTTGGCATCGAACAGTGCGAGCGCGATCAGCGGCAGCAGTGCAATGACACCGAGGTAGAGCGAGCCGGCACTTGTGATGCGGTTCGACACATACTGGAGGTACTCAGCGGTCGGGCGGCCGGCACGGATGCCTGGCACGAAGCCGCCGTACTTCTTCATGTTGTCAGCAACCTCTTCAGGATTGAAGGTGATCTGCACATAGAAGAAGGTGAAGCCGATAGTGAGCAGGAAGAACACGAGCATGTAGAACGGCTGATCGCCCTGCACAAGATTGTTTGAGATCCAGACAACCCACGCTGCTGGCTCTTCGCCGATCGCCGGCTGATTGAACTGCGCAATCAGCATTGGCAGGTAGAGAATGGCCGATGCGAAGATCACGGGGATCACGCCCGCCATGTTGACCTTGATCGGAATGTAGGTGCTCGAGCCGCCATAGGTGCGACGGCCGACCACACGCTTCGCGTACTGCACGGGGATGCGGCGCTGTGACTGCTCAACGTAGACCACCGCGGCGATCACGACCATTCCGACCGCAAGGACGAAGAAGAAGACCTCCCAGCCCTGCGACATCTGGATGGTCCAGAGGGCGTTGGGGAACATTGCGGCGATCGAGGTGAAGCTCAGCAGCGACATGCCGTTGCCGACGCCGCGCTCGGTGATGAGCTCACCGAACCACATGATGCGGCCGGTGCCTGCGGTCAGGGTCAGAATCATGATGATGATTGCCCACCACTCTTGCGAGACAAGATTCTGACACGCCTGGTTCGCAGAGGTGCCGAACAGCATGCCCGAGCGGGCCATCGTGATCAACACCGTCGACTGCAGCA